>CAYFVP010000164.1:0-36540 GCA_964346655.1 uncultured Thermoplasmatales archaeon | reverse complement strand
TGCTCCCATCGGGATTTGAACCCGAGTTTACGGCTCGAGAGGCCGTGATGATTGACCGGACTACACTATGGGAGCAATAAAATTTTTATCCGCCTGATGAAACTAATATAATTGTTAGCTTATCACCATCATTTAATCTATCATCAATAGGTATTGGAGAATTATCTTTCATTACTATCAGTGTATCTGGTTTCATATTCAATTTTTCAAGAAGATTAATTACTGTTGATCCTGATTTTAAATCAATTTTTTTTGTATTATTTGATCTTAATATTTTAGCTGTAACCTTCACTTGAATCGATATGCATATAAAAAATGGTTTGATTAAGCTTTTGAATGATTTTATCTGTTGCTGGGGTAGCCAAGCCCGGACTAAGGCGGCGGTCTCGAAAACCGCTGATGCTTGCATCGCAAGGGTTCAAATCCCTTCCCCAGCGTCCGATTTACCGGTAAATTATAATTACGTCTACCGATATAAAGGGGCTAAGTGCATATATTGAGCCCCTTAAGTTCTTTAAGAGACCGGACGGTATACGTGTATCTTCCATCTAAAAACTATGGCTAGTCTGTGGAAGAGTGCAGCTGAGAATGCTGGTGTTTCTCTTTCTAAGTTTGTTATTGAGCATATTGAGAATGAAATCCGTGAGTCTGAGGATTTTATGTCTCGTGTTTAGTTGGTCCGGCGTGTTGAGGATCTTTAAAAGGAGAACAAATCACTTCGGAAAGAGAAGACACGTTTGGAAATTGTAGTTGATAAGTTACAGGAGGATCTTCAAACTTGTCGTTTAGGTACATTTCTTTCATCTGATTTTGAGGGTGTTCGTGAGTTTGAGCAGGGATTGGTCGAAGCGTTTAAACAGAGGAGGTTTATCCGTCAGGATGATTTGTGGCGTGTACTTGATGTGAATCCTCGTCAAACAAATGTGATCAAGGCGATTTCCCAGCAGGTAAGGGTTTTGGAACAATATAGGATTATTAAGAATACTCAGGAGGTTTGGCGGTGGATCAAATAGTTGAGGATTTTTTAAAGATTGTCATTTTTATTAATTTCAACTGAAGATTCCTCGATAAGGGATTCTAATATCTTCTCTAATATTTCCATATTTGCAGATAACAAATGAACATTTCCAATTATGCGTTTCTTGATTAATCCAGTGTCTAAAAGAAGAATCACATGTCTTGAAGTAACAGGGACAGAAATACCTATTTCCTTAGCTAACTTTGAAATGGATTTTTCTACGTAAAAGTATCTTCATGATTTTCATTCGTGTTTGGCTACTTAATGCTTAAAAAATTGTTATTACCCATTTTGATAATAAACGTTATCATTTTTGATAAATTTAAATTTTTCCTTTGTATACCCTCATTTTGGGAGTATAAATATGAAAAAAAAATCTATGATAATAATAGTTTTCTTGATTAGTATAACGCTGGTGAATGCCCCATTAGATATTTTAGGTAGTATATCAGCAGATAATGTATCGGCAGATTCTGGTGAAGGTTATCCTTTTCAGCCAACTGACGATATAATCATAGAGGCTTTGGATTATTTAAGAAGGCAACAGGCTACGGATGGGAATATAGGCGGTTTTTCCATTTCATCTTGGGCAGCTATGGCAATTTCAGCGGCTGAAGAAGACCCCTATGACTGCGGAAGGTTAGTAGAATATTTAAGAAATAATGCTGACCATCTTGATGAGAACAAGGCTACTGATTGGGAGCGACAGACTCTTGCAATTGTGGCATGTGATGAAAATCCAAAAAATTTTGGTGGAATAGATTACCTTGCAAAGATAGAGAGTTTTTATGATGGAGAGCAAATTGATGATCCTGCGAATTTGTATGATGATTTTTTTGGAGTTCTAGCTCTTATTTCAGGTGGTATTGATAAAGATAAATCTATTATTCAAAATATTCTAAATTATATTAAAGAAAAACAAAAAAATAATGGTGGTTGGGGAGATGTCGATTCTACAGCAGCGGCAATTATGGCTTTAATTACAGCAGGAGAAAACTCTAACTCTGGTTGCATAACAGATGCATTGTCTTTTATGAAAACAACACAGGTGGGAAGCGGTGGATTTCAATCATGGGGCACAGCTAATGCTGCATCGACTGCATGGGGAGTAAACGCAATTATAGTAACAGGGGGAGACCCTACGAGCAGTGAATGGAAAATTAATGGGAACTCTCCTATTGATTTTCTTTTAAATTTGCAGCAGGATAACGGTTGTTTTAATTGGGCAGTAGACCAAAATATTAACCCAGAATGGATGACATCCTATGTGATCCCGGCATTACTAGGAAAACCATATCCTGTTAAAATATATGAATTTCACGATGGAGAGAATGAGGGTAATAATGATAGAATTAAGAATACTGTAAACAACAATGGTAGAGATGACGACAATGGAAATGAAGGTAACAATGCTGGTGAAGACGACTGGATAGGAAATGTTAGAATAGAGGGGCAAACTAATACAATATGGAAGGGTGAGGTATGTTTCAGTGACTCGATGGTTACTGCACTCAATGACAGTTCTGGTGAAATGGAAGAATATTTTATTCCGCATCCAAGTGTCTTAGGAGCACTTGATGAAGCATCGCAACAGGGTGGATTCTCCTATTTTGTTATATACTATCCAAGTTGGAATGCTTTTTATGTCAAGACAATAGCAGGTGAGTCTGAGTGGTGGCATTATTGGGTAAATTATATTCTGCCAATGGTGGGTGCAGGTGCATATGAGTTAACAGAGGATGATGAAGAAGTTCTCTGGGGATATTTAGAGGACTGGTATGCTCATGCGTTGAGAATAACTATAGAAAAGCATATTGTCAATAAATCAGAAGAATTTACGGTGAGTATATACAATGAGACAATGTCTCCTGTAAAAGATGCAGTTGTGTATGTTGATTCAATGGGGTATATGACCGATGAAAATGGAAACATAACTATTCAGATTGATACAGCAGGATATTATGAAATCTATGCTGAGAAAGACGGTTATGTAAGGTCTGAAAAAGTAACAGTACAGGTCAAAAAGAGAACGAAGATGGTTAAACTAGAGGACAATGCACTCTATCTACTGAATAGAAAAACAAAGATACCATATCAGAAAATATTAATAATTGGACATATCGACATCAAAGTTAAGACTACGGATGATGTAAAAAAAGTAGAGTTTTACATTAATGACAAGTTAGAATATGTTGATAATGAGCAACCGTTTAAATGGAGATTAAATGAAAAGGCCTTCTTCAAAAAGGCGACAATAAAGGTAAAAACATATACAGATAATAATGATGTCATTCTTAAAATTCAAAAAATCATCCAACATATCGACTCAATATCAGAAAATCATCACAGGAGAACTGCATTTAACTTAATAAAAACCTATCTAAAAGACCTTGAACTATCTCTTTTGGAACTAAGCGACATTGATGAAAAAGAGGTTGTTATTTTCAATCTTTTTCCACGTCTCCATTGGTAATATCAGAAGGTGGTGGTTAAAATGAACAATAAAATAAAACAGATAATCGGTTTTGGTTTGTTGGTGTCATTTGGGGTATTGGGGCGATATTTGTTGGTCTCAAAGGGGTTACAGCCTTTCCCTAATTTCGAAGTTGTGACCATTGCTACATTTATCGGCATTATGTTTCTGGATGTTAAAATAGCGATGCTGATACCGCTCATTGGAATGGTTTGTAGCGATCTGCTATTGGGTAATCATATACTTATTGGAGGGAAAATAAATCAAATAGTGATATTTACCTATTCTGGTTTCGCATTGTTAGCACTAGCAAGTATTTTTGTTGGTAATAGAATAAAACCATATGTTTCTTCGATAAACTTTCGTTCGGTTTTTTGTATGGCTGGAACTGGGGCTTTACTTGTATTACTATATGACGTTTGGACGAATTTCGGATGGTGGTATCTAATGTATCCTCATACTGGAGAGGCGTTGCTAACTGTATATACATTAGGGATTCCATTTATGATATATCATCTCGTTTCAGGACTTTTTACTTTTGTATTTATTGGATTACCTGTAATTTCATATTTTATTACAAGGCATCCAAAGCTTATAACGAAAAAAACTCATAATGAGGCCTGGAAACGAAGTGTAACTGCTGGTATAGTTGCCTTTATATTAGTTATCATCTCCTTGACGGGCTGTATTTCTACTTCTCTGGAGCCGAGTGAATCTAAAAGAATTGTTGAGAATGTGGATATGAAGATAATTGCACCTGATTGGGACATTGCTTATATGAATGTAACCACGGAGAATGTGACAGTTGCAGATTTTCTATTTGAGTGTGCTGAACATTATAATTTTTCTGTGAAGGCAGATTATTGGTCAGGGTATGATTCATTGTTTATCAAAGCTATAAATGGTATGGATAATGGAGAAGATGGTAATTATTGGCAGTATTATGTAAACGGTAAGTTTGCAAATGTTGGTTGTAGTAGATATTATCTTAAGAATAATGATGTTGTAGAATGGCGATTTGAGAAATCTCCTTTTTAAAAAGATGCAGAATCCTGATTCGATAAAATAAAAATGACTCAGATCTAATAGAAGAAAAAAGAGAGTTTTGTTGGACTAAACTTTTATTGTGGTCCTAATCGTAGTAGACTTTGTAGTATTGGAAACATATCAAAAAATCTCAACCAGACAGAATCCAAAGTGACTTTGGAGCGGGGGATAGTAATCCTCAATGGTTCAGACCAATCACTCTCACCGCCCATTTCATCTATAGCTTTAACTCTAATATCAAAATCACCAAAATACTGCCAATTACCATATTCAATTACACAAGATTCATTGTTATTATAAGGTCCTCTCCTAATATATTGATGGTTATTACCCCAATCCCAAGTATAGTATAATATTTCTCCATTAGAATCATTAGAGTTAGTAGTAAATGTATAAACAGTATATGGTTTACCATGATTTGGACCTAAAGGTTTACTTGGAACACTAGGTCTAATATTTTCATAAGGGGACATTTTAATCAACCAAACATCATTTTTACCAGCACCAAAGCTACAGGTTTCACCGCAGAAAACATAATTGCCATCATTTGATTCAATCGCACAAGCTATTGAATCTCTAGAATCACCACCGATATAAAACTCCCAAAATTTATTGCCATCTCCATCAAATTTCATAATAAAAGCGTTATTAAGGAGACCCATAGAACCAGCTATAATATATCCACCATCAGATGTCTGAGTGGATGCCCAACACCAATAATCATAACGAATAGAAAATGATTTACTCCAAATCTCATTTCCATCTTTATCGGTTTTTATAAGATATGCATCATCTGCACACCCACCAGTAATCATAAATCCCTCATCATCAGTCTCAAAAACATTAAAACCTTCTTGACCGTCATAAGTTTTACGCCAAAGTCTATTTCCACTGGAATCAGTTTTGATTAATAAAATCTTTTCTGGAAAATATTCCCAGGTTGAACCGACAATTACAAATTCATTATTACTGGTTTTAATAACTGAACCACGACTAGAATCATCTCCTAAATTACTGCCGATTTTTTTATTCCATATTTCATTTCCATTGAAATCTGTTTTTATCAACCAAATATCAGTACCTCCACGTTCAATATAAACAGTGGCCATTAACAGATAACCATCATCTAATTCCAAAACATATTCTCCGAATCCTTCAGGTGGATTTGATTGAAATCTTTTCTCCCATTGGAGATAACCGTTTTCATCCGTTTTAATCAACCATGTCTCAAATAGTTTACTTAGAGAATTTTTGGAATATCCAACTATTATAAATCCACTATCATTGGTTTCTCTAACACAATTAAAAATATCCTCATATGGACCACCATATGTTCTATTCCAAAGTTCATTACCTTCACTATCAGTTTTTATTAACAAACCATCATATTCACCTGTTCCATAAATATTTGCAGTAATAATATAACCACCATCACTGGTTTGCTGAATATAGCTTCCCCATTCAGTACCTTTTCCTCCAAATGTCTTATGCCATAACAGATTTGGAGGGTCTTCAAAAGGTGGCACGCTTCTTTCCATCATTGGAATATCTATAGATGTCGTTCTAACATCATACCCCACACTCATTGGAGCCACTGCTGACGAGATGAATAAAGATATGATTCCGATTGATAGACTCTTTTTCATACTATTCCTCATATATGATACGCTTTTTTAGCAGGAAACCATTCAATAGCAAGCCAAGGTAAAGAAAAATATTCATCATAATGACCAAGACTTATCAATTTTTTAAAATCCTTTCTACCAGATATAATCTTTACAAATCTTCCAACTTCATCCCAATAATTACGAATCCACCTAGTAGTATAGATTTTACCAAAACCTAAATGAAAACGTGCATCGACTTTATTACCAATGAAATTATTCTCCTCAACAAGATTTGATACACCCCTCCAGTATAAACCATTTTTATTATTTAAAATATCATTTCTATAAATCTTGTTATTACTCCCTATAATACATATACCATAAGCATCATTATTTATAATATCATTTCTATAAATCTTGTTATTACTCCCTTTAAGATATATACCATAAACATCATTTGAGAATCTATTATGTTTAAATTCACAATTATTAGTACGAAGTGCTTGAATACCCATATTTTGGTTAGATAAATCAAGGTTATAACAAGTAATATTATTACATTTCAATAAAATAATTTGTCCAACCTCTCCAGTTATAGATTTATCTGATTCTTCATACATGAATATGAACGGTTTGCCGTTAACAGTATTATTAGAAAAAGTATTAGGATACCACGCCTCTGGATGTAAATATATATAATTATTGAAAAATACATTATCTGATATGATATTTTCTTTGGCATACTCGTCAAGATACAAACCATGATTATTATTTGAAATATTATTGGAAGAAATTATATTTTTGTCACCACCATCAAGAAATAATCCTTTTCCATTATTATTTGTAATAGTATTATTAAATATATCACAATAATTACTAAGTAATTCAATTCCTCCTTGATTGTTTGAAATAATGTTATTTGAAATAACGAGATAATTACTGTTATATGTTTCTAATCCATAATGGTTACTGTTAATAATAGTATTATTAGTAATAACATTATAATGATTCGAATCAAACAGCCAAATATCGGCATTAGAATCAAAATAATTATCTTCTATGTAAGTTCCCCTTGACATATGGGATTGTATTGGTAGCCCATTTTTATAAAAATTATTATCTTTAATTACATTATCAGGACTACTAACTAAAAAAATGCCAGACCAACTATTCTTACTAAAAATATTATTAGTTATGTTATTCTTTTTTGAACGCCTATATAACCTAATGCCATGTATATTGTTATGACTTATTTCATTTCCACTTATTGTATTATCTTTAGAATATTCCCCAATTATTATACCTGTAGACTGATGCGATTTAATGTTATTATTGATAATAATTATATTGTCTGACCTTGTATAAATACCCGCATTCTCATATTCAGAACCACCATTTTGAATAGTAAAACCACTAATAGTTGCATTATTTGCTATTATTGTTACAACATTGCCAATTCCACTCCCATTGATAATTGTCGTTCCCCTAGATTCTCCTAATAAAAAAATCTCATTGTCAATTTCAATATTTTCATCATATGATGAAGACTCATCATATACAAAAACAGTGTCACCATCTTTTGCATGATTTATCGCACTTTGAATAGTAGTATAGTTATCAGGTCCACTCCCACCAACATAAAAGGTTCTACCATTACCAATGATGGATGGTTGTTTTATGTCAGAAACCTTAACATTAAAACCAAGACTCATAGGTATAAACGCAGAACACATCAACAAGAAGCATATTCCAAATGCAAGAGACCTTATACTCAAACTGTTACCTCCCTTTTTATTTTAAATCAGATACAAGGTATATAAAACTTTTAGATGGGATTAATCCTAAATTCTAAAGGGGATATGGTTTCTTTTAATTGATTATGAGATTTAGGGTTCTCAAGGGTAATCAGGGAACAATCCACAAAAACCAAATGCTAAACCTTGTATAATATAATAATTTAGTACAATTATAGATGCAATATTGTATATTATTTCACGTAAATTTGGAAAGTATTCGTATAAAGTTTGTATTATGACTACAATTGGATATAAACCTATATACAAACCCCAAAATATTTTACAAAGAATAGGATAAGGTGGCTCATATGCTAATTCTTCTTTAAGAGTTGAAATCTCTTTTAATAATTCCTCACTTATCTCCCTTAATTCAGGATTATATCTTGACAACACCAACAACAACTTTGAATAGACTTCCAACCTGTTTAACTGCTTCTCCAATACAACAAGTTGCCTATCATTAACTTCTTTGCATTCCCAACATTCCTCTTCACTTGCCTTATTAACCATAGATGGTTTATTCTCTACAGCAAAAGCAGGATGAATACCAGCACCTATAAACAATATAATTATCCCTATTGCAAGGATTTTACAATATAGTTTTTTCTGCATAGACCTCCCTCAGTTTTACATATTCAAATCCATTTTGTATTATAATAAAGTTATGTGAGCATAATCACATAATGACTAAAACTCCTCCTAAAAAGTAATTAATCCGCTGTTTGACCGTGGAATTATATATTAAATCCATTGTTCAATTTAACTAATATATTTTAAATATTGATAATAATGAAAAAATAAAAAAATATATTTTTTTAGTGCAAGGGATTTATAGTATTAACATTAATTCCTGATAGGAATATAGTAAAAACAATATTTATTTTTTAAAGAGAAATCCAGGAATTCTTACCAGAAAAGTTGGAACTAAATCCCTTCCCAAGCGTCCAATACACTAATAAATTGTATATACCGGAGAAGATTCTAATTTTTTACTGTTAATAAAAAAACAATATCTCCCTTGACTATTTTGATTTCATTTCAAATACAAACAAAAAAAAGAAGGAATAAGAGAAAAAGAGAGATTAAAATCTTTAGTATGGATAGAAACGCACTTGAATATGCCTATCAGATCCTTTTAGATCCCAGAAATAATAAGATTGTTCCCATATCTCTTCTGGTACTTGCCAAAGCCAACCCTCATATAGAACACCGGTTTCACCTGATGTTTCATTAAAGAATGTAAGGTTAAGTAGAAAAGCACTTGTTACATTGAGCCATTTAGGTTTTCCT
Source organism: uncultured Thermoplasmatales archaeon (assembly GCA_964346655.1). GTDB lineage: Archaea > Thermoplasmatota > E2 > DHVEG-1 > DHVEG-1 > CAYFVP01. The sequence goes on along the minus strand of CAYFVP010000164.1, from coordinate 27,309 downwards.
TTGTGTGGTTCAATATCAAATGAGTTAAGAATTTCGTAATACCAAGTATCTGTGTCATTATCGTATATCCATTTATCTGCGTATTCTACTTTTGATCCATTCATTGGTTTTCCAAGGGCAACTATGTATACTCTAAAATTCTTTTGTTTTCTCGGCATTTGAAAGATACATTCTCCATCTAAACCGTTTCCATCAAGAACTCCGAAACTGCTACCAAGGTGCATTAATATTGTTGTATTTCCTTCCAGAGGAACAAATATTGTGTGTCTATCAGGGTTGTCATATGAGCCGTTACCTATTTTCCATTTTCCCAGGATGTTAAGGGTGTAATGTTCTCCATTGAAATCAGTACCTGGTTTTGGACTGTCGTTAGTTTTATTTGGTTTTGCTGGTAAAATTGTTACGAATGGAGCAATTATTAATAGAGCTATTATACTTGTTACTAATAATTTTCCCTTCATCACCTCACCCAAATTAAATATTTATAATTTATAATTTAAAAACCTTACTTGGTTAATTCTAGAAATGATATTTTAGCAAAATGAAAAAATTAATTTAATTCTAAATATAGTATTCACAATTGTAAATTTTATTACTAAAACTTTTTAATTAGAATAGATATTAACCAGGTTTTAAACTTATATTTGGAACAAATCCGATGAATCAAAATCAATATCATTTCAAAGAAATATTTAACCTACTTAAAGAAGAATTAAAAAATTATAATAGACCAGTATTATCTCAATCAAAATGGGACAAAATCATTCATAATCCATTTACTACTCTTATATCATGTATTTTAAGTCTAAGAACAAAAGATGAAGTTACTGAACAAGCATCCATCCGATTACTTGAAAAATATAACACCCCTCAAAAAATTGTAAAACTCTCTAAAAATCAAATTCAGGAATTAATTTATCCAGTTGGGTTTTATAAAGTTAAAGCTCAAAGGATAAAAGATATTTCAAAAACCTTAATAAAAGATTATAATGGTAAAGTTCCAATTGATTTTAATGAATTATTAAAATTAAAAGGAGTCGGAAGAAAAACTGCAAATATAGTAATGGTATACGGACATAAGAAAGTAGGATTTATACCAATTGATACACACTGCCATAAAATTCCTAATAGAATTGGTTGGATTAAAACAAAAACACCTAACGAAACTGAAAGAGAACTTAAAAAAATTCTACCCAAAGTGTACTGGGATGATTTTAATCACCTATTTGTTAAATTTGGCCAAACAATTTGTGTGCCACATTCACCTTTTTGTAGTAAGTGCCCTATTAATAAATATTGTAAAAAAGTATCAGTTGTAAGAAGTAGATAAAGTAAATGATTAGCTTTTTTATTTAGAAAAATAATAGTCGTGAATTTTCGATTAATTTATTAATGGGAAATAGTATTCTTGACCGCAAATTGAGCGGATGGGATGCAGATTGACAATAAGAGAGCTGTTTTTAAAGATCATAAAAGACCTTTGATAATTAGATCTTTAAGAAGAAGCAATATAAGGAAAAAAATTGCAGATTATTTATTTGATATTAGTCCTAGTGGAAGCTATACCTCCGAAATTGCTTATAATATAAAAACAACACCAACAAATGTTTTAGGTGCAATAAGAGGAATGGGTTCTAGATATAAGGAAGAAGAATCATTGATTTCTTTAGAAATAGTTGAGCAAATCAAAAGTCATAGTAACATTAAAATTTACAAACTTACTGATTTTGGAAAAGAAATTATCGAGTCTTTAAAAAGTAAGTAATAATACAATTTTTTTACCAATTTTATTTTTGAATAAGCCGATATTTTATAAAAAATAAAGATCTTATATTCAATTTTTCTAGTTGAAAAAATTATATATTATGCTTAACCTTATAAAGAGTATCAATATATTTTGAATGTGAACGAAACACAATACAAAGAAAAATCTATTGAAAAAATATCTTATTTTGCAACATATGCGTATATGACGTATTTATTCATCAAAATCTATATTAAAGATAGTTACATAATATTAAAAAATCTCAAGAAGGAATCCAAAAAACATAACATACATTTACTTTCTATTATATATAATACATTAATAAAATATCCAATTTTGGGTTTTCAACCAACCCATTTTTTTATGTACAGGCTTTATGAAAACTCGTATAAAAATTATCACTCATATTACGCCTTCTTTAAAATAATAAAAATAAATAAAAATAAACCAAATTTATTGAATAATAAATTTACATTTAAAATGTATATTAATGATAAAATCAAAAATCCTAAACTTATTGCAAATTTCAACTATTCCACCAGAAAAATTACACATTATAACAAACCAACCACTGAAAAAGTAGTAATAAAACCAACAAAAAATGATGGTGGAATAGGAATAAAAATATTACCTGCTGAAAAATATATAAAGACTTTAAAGAAATGTCACAAAAGCTATATTGCAGAAGATTACATTAAACAACACACTTTTATTAATGAAATTTTTAGCGGATCGGTTAACACAATAAGAATACTAACCCTTAAAAAAAATCAAGATTTTGTTATAATTAAAGCGATTCTTAGAATGGGGAGAGTGTCCACTCAAGGAAAAGATAACCTTTCCCAGGGTGGTATTAGCATATCTATTGATATGGAAAAGGGAGTGCTAGGAAGGGGGCGTCAATATTATCAATATGGCGATGTTGAATATGAGGAACACCCTGATACAAAATATAGATTTTATGGGAAAAAACTACCCTATTTTAATGAAATAAAAGACCTTGCTTTAAAAGCACATAAGTATTTTCCAATGCTTTCCTTCATAGGTTGGGATATTGCAATTACTGAAACTGGACCAATAATAGTCGAGGGAAATTCAATTCCAGGTTTAACTGGCTTCCAATTACACGAACCTCTCAAGGAAAAACTCTTTTTAGATAACTAAAAAATTTTTATGTTAAGGAAAACTCTTTTTCTATTTCATTAGATGAGATTAAATTAGATTTTCCTAATATTTTGTCATAATGCTTAAAAAGATAGTAGAGATGTTTGTATTTATCAATTGGTACAACCTGTACATCTAAAAATTTTTTTCCCTCCCTTTTAGATAAAGAATATGTTGGTAAGAATTTTATTTTTTTAATGAATCTGCCTCTCCTATTTTTAACAAGAGTTATATAAAGTATTACAGAGGCTAATTGATTATCATAGATATAATCTGTTAAAAAATTACCAAGACTATATACAACAAATGTTTCCCTTCCATCTTTTGTTTTATATTTTTGAGCAGGTTGTAAGGTATGAGTATGTCCTCCAATTAGTATATCTGCACCACCTTCAAACAAAATTTTGCTCCACTTTCTTTGAAGGAAATCTGGTGAGTGTCCATACATTTTTTCAAATAAGCCAAAACCCCAATGTAAATAAACAATAATAAAATCAGCTTCATCAACATTTTTTGCTTTTTCAAACCATTTTATCATTCTTGGTATATTTTTTCCATTACAACTTGGAAAAAAAGTATTGCGCCCAATTCGATATACTTGAATACATCTATCTTTTTTAAATATGACTCGATCCCATCTTGGATTAACAAATTGTGTTACCCCAAAAAAAGCAATTCTTATTCCTTTTACATCCTTTATAATGTAGGGTTTGAAATCCCATATGTCTTTTGTTTTACTTTTAATGATTTCATCATATGAAATGCTACCAACATGATCGATACCATAACTGTCTAATGTTTCAATTGTTAAGTCAATTCCATTTGATAGTCGATCATTCACATGATTATTTGCCATATTTACAATATTCCATCCTACTTTTTTTAGAGCAAGTGCAAGGGCGGGATGAACATTAAAATTATAACGAAAAAAACCGTTAATATCTTCGTCGTAAAGAATTTCATCAGGTACGTTCTTACAAACAGTTATATCTCTTCCTTTTGAATCAACTGAAGTTTTTGCTGTTAAATGCCTAGCTAAGGGAGTTTCTAGATTTAAAAATGAAATATCTGTACATGAAATATATTTAGCAATCTTTTCAAAAAGATGATAAAAACCACTAGCAACTCTTTCATCCGAATCAGAAAAAGATTTATTTATAAAATTAGCGGCAACTTTATGAATAACTGGATGCATGATAAAATCATTTACAAAAGATAAATTAATTATATCTCCATCTTCCTGTTCTGTTTTAAAGGTTATTTTAGCATTCATTTTTACCATGCAAAATCATCCAAACATAAGTTAAGCAATTTTTACTTAAATGAAATCGCAAACTATAGCGATATTAACAACTTTTATTTAAAGTAAATCTCAATTTTTGAGCCAATACATAATTTATAAATTTTTAATCTTAAAAACTTAAACATATTTTGTTTTATTTTTCTTCATATTTTAAAGGATAAAATATATTAAAAAGTATAGTTATATAAGAGATGTGTCTAAAAATAATAAAGAAAATATTTATTACCAAAATTATCAAAGTAGACTTTATATTGAAGCTAGATTCATAGTACATCTCTCAACTATACTTCCTTGGTTTGTATGGCTTTGGATTAAAGATACTTTTTTAATTTTTAGAAATATCAAAAGAGATGTGCGACAATGTAACCTAAATTCTTTGTCAATTCTATATAATGCATTGATTAAATATCCCCTCCTTGGTTTTGAACCAATACAATTTTTTGAATATAAATTATATAAAAATTCTTACAAGGAATACATGACAATAAACGATACATTAATTAAGATAGGTGAAAAAAATAAACAAGACCCATTTAAACCTTATTTGCTAGATAATAAATTTTCATTTAAAAAACATATTTATGAAAAAATAAGAGTTCCTAAATTAATTGCTTATTTTAACCATCATAATAAAAAAATAGAGCACTATAACAATCCATCTAACAATAAAGTAGTAATTAAAAATGTATTAGGCGAGGGTGGGGGAGGAGTTAGAATTGTTCCTGCAGATAATTTTATTGATTTTTTTAAAAAAAGTCGTAAAAGCAAAATTGCTGAGGAATTCATTGAACAACATAATTTTCTAAATGAAATTTTTAATGGATCCGTTAATACTATAAGATGTATAACTGCACAAAACAATGACGGCATTTTTTTACTAAATACAACACTTAAAGTTGGAGTTAAAAAAACAAAAGGAAGAGATAATGTTCATTTTGGAGGTTTTTGCGTTGGAATAGATATGGAATCTGGTGAACTTGGAATAGGTCGCCCTTTTTATCATGTTGGTAATGTTGAATATAAACGCCACCCTGAAACAAAATATAAATTTTATGGAAAAAAACTTCCCTATTATGATGAATTGAAAAAAATCGCTATTGAAGCACATAAATGTTTTCCTATGTATACAATAATAGGATGGGATATTGCAATTTCTGAAACGGGACCAGTGGTTATTGAGGGTAATAGATTACCTGACTTGAAGTTATGTGAAATTCATGAACCACTAAAGCAGAAAATTTTATCCTTTATTAAAGAAAAATAAATTATGTTTTTAAATTGATAATTGAGAGACTATCATCAATAATTAAGAAATCATAAAATTTTAAAATAGAAAATATTTATTGTAAGTGCAAAACAATATGAATCCATTCCTTAATCCTTATACAGGTTTACCTTTTCTGAAGAATTTTCTTTTGGATCATGGTAGACTTAAAAGATTAGATCGTAAGCAAGTTGAGAGATATAAGGATAAAGCATTTAGAAAAATACTCAAATATGCTTATAACATACCATTATATAATAAAAAATATAAAACAGCAGGAATACATCCTGAAGACATAAAAGGAATTAAAGATATTACCAAGTTGCCATTTATTACAAAAAAGGATTTAGTTGAGAATTATCCCGATAAAATAATTCCACCTAATTATAATAAAGATAAGGCTTATGTTGTTAGTACAAGTGGTTCAACAGGTAAACCTGTATCTGTTTTTTTTGATTTTTCTGTATATAGTGAAGGTGTAGGAGCCTTTTTAAGGGTGTATAAAACTCATAACATAAATTGGAGAAAATCAAGATTTGCTAATATCGGAAATTTTGGACAAGGAAAAGCCGATAAAATTGCAGATCAAATTTTTTATTCTAAAGCAAAACTTGTTTATTCATCCAAAAATCATATTTCCATAAATGCTTTTGAACCAATTATAGAAATTATGGAAAAATTGGATGATTTCAAACCAGATTCAATTTTATCATATCCAGTAACATATCAAAACTTAGCCTATCTAAAAAACAAAGGATATGGTAAAAACGTAAATCCAAAAATTTTGATAGTAAGTGCAAATGTACTAGATGAATATACAAGAAGTTATGTAGAAGATGCATTCAAATGTAATATGTATAACGGATATGGCGCTGCTGAAATTTCATCTGAAGCAGCTATTGCATTTGAATGTCCACAGCACACATGGCATGTAAATTATGATTTTTATCATGTAGAATCTATTGATGAAAATCAGGACCTTGTAGATTCTGGAGAAATTGGTCATATAGTTGTAACAAGATTATTTGGAAAAGGAACTCCTATTATTAGATATACAGGACTTGACGACTGGATTAAACTAACAGATTTTCATGATTGCAGTTGCGGATTAGTTACTCCCACATTTAAAGATGGCGTTGAAGGAAGAAGAAATACAAGCATTTTTTTAGCTGATGGAAGAGTTTTTCCATCTGCAACTTTTGCAATCATCGGAGTTGTCTTGAAAAAAATGAAATCTAAAAAGGTTAAACAATTTCAAATAGTACAAAATAAATTAGATGAAATAGAAATATTGATTGTGCTTGATGATGATTTAAGAGATACAAAACCTTCTAATGATATTCTCTTTGAAAAGATAAGACAGGTTTATCAGCAAAAAGTAGGACCTGGTGTTTCTATCAAAGTTAGAGAAGTAAAAGAAATTAAGTCAGAACCTAATAAACCAGCTCCGTTAGCAATATCGTACTTATCAGATAAAGAGCGTGAGAGCATATTTGAAAAATTAAAATAAGTCTTACATTTTATAAAAAATCCTGTTTAATAGTATGCTTTCCTTCTGTCTTATCAATAAAATTTATTTAATTTGTGCAATTGTTGTAATACCTGCATATACCTTATCATCAACTTTTACAGTTATTTCTTTTACCTTATTTGATGGTAGATATGTATCAACCCGTGAACCAAGTCTAATAATTCCAATTTTATCTCCCCTTTTTAGTTTATCACCTTTTTTTATATAAGGATAAACTCGTCTTGCAATAAGACCTGCAAGCTGTACCACCTTGACATTGCCAATTACTGATTTGATATCTATTACAACTCGTTCATTTAGGTCTGATTCTTTTTTCCAAGCACGTAAATGTTTACCGGGAAAATGATTCATATTAGAAATAATTCCATCAATTGGCATCCTATTTACATGAACATTGTTTACTTCCATAAAAATCGAAATAAAACAATTTTTTTCATTAGTTTTTATATCCCTTATTTTACCATCTGCTGGAGCAACAATACCTTCACCAATTATTCTTTCAGGATCTCTAAAAAATATGAGAAAAAATATACTTATACAAAAAAAAGGGGTAAAACCTATGATGAATAATAAATCATAATATATTGCTAAAACAAAAAATAAAATGGTTAATATTATTGGAGTCAGGACCCAACCAAAACAACCTTTTGCAATTCTTATTTTTCATCCCTCAGAGGATTTGTATGAATACCGCATTCCCCTGCCTTTTTAACCGTTTGTCTCCATCTTCCTGCTCTTTCACTTTCGTGAGTATAAACTGGAACAGTACATGGTTCACAACCTAAAGACCTAATCTTTTTTCCATCAGGAAATTCTTTTTTATACCAAGGATGAATTGGAATATTATAATCTTTGGTATATTGCCAAACTTCTTCTTCACTCCATGTAAGAATCGGATTAAATTTAATTTCTTTTTCACTTCTAAATTCTATTTCATGAATAAATCTTCTTGTATGCCCTTCTGTATTTCTTAATCCACTAAACCAAGCTTTTAGATTCATATCGTTATATGCATACTGAATTGGAACTACCTTTAGAAGCTCACAGCAGAGGTGCGGATTTTCGAAATATATTTCTTTTCCTGTTTCTTTTTTTATTTTTTCTGCCTCGTAATAATATTCATCTGGGGGTAAAAGTGTTATATCAATATTATTATCTTTAAAGACAGTTGGCACTTTATCTGCAACCATATAAATTTTAGGTTTTATATTATATCTTTTACATGCATTAACAACAAATTGAAAAGATTCTTTTGGTTTATGAATTGTAAGAATAGAAAATATTGGAATATCAGGTTTAACTTGTAAAGCAAGATCAAGCAGAACCATACTATCCTTGCCCCAGCTACATCCAAGGGCAATATGATCTCCATATTCTTCGATTGCTTCTTTTATTAGTTTTTTTGAATGTTCAATTTTTTCTTCCGTTTTTAATCCCCCATAATAAATGATTAAATCTGATAACTGTCAAAGGGATATGAAGGTTGTATTTTAAATTTTTCTTTCGTCATTTCTTGTCTTCCACCACCAGTAATATTTAGTAATATATAATCATTTTTATTTATTGATTCATTTTTTAATGCTTTTTGTAGAGAAGAAACAGTAATACCAGATTCAGGAACAATACTAATTCTTTCATATTTTTTAAACAAATCTTGAGCCTTTTTTGCTTCCTCATTGGTAATACTATAAAATTCTCCATCTGTGGCCTTTAACGTTTCATAAACCCCACCTTTCAGTGAATATGCTGGAAATCGATTTGTAAGAACATGGGCATATGTTTTATCGATCATTTTTTTAGCAGTTTCATTTTGGTATTTCTCATCTATTATTCTTGATCCATTTTTCCAAGCTACATACATAGGAACAAAAGGATAGTTTTGAGAGCCGTGTATTTTTGGTGGTTTAGATCCAAATCTACCATCAGCAATAAGTCTTAATGTTGCTTCATATGCGGCAATTGCACCAGGTCCAGAGCCAAGTGCTTGAAAATAATGATCAGGTATCTGCCCAATCAATCTAGTCGCATCAAGAATTATTGTACCAACCCCATCTCGCCTCGCAACATTTTTGGCTCCACCTTCAGGGAGAACACCTTTTACATTACTAAATTTATTAGAGAGATAAATAGCATCATAATAATCACCCTCAATTGGAAATAAATTAAGATTTGGATTTTTCTTTTTAAATGACCAAACTCTTTTCAATCGAGCGTCCTCTGTAATAAACAGATATATAGGATAATTTACAACAGATGAATAATAAGTAAAAGAAATAGCGTTATTCCCATCAGAAGATAAGACAAAGGGTTTACCATTATCCTCGGTATCCATAACCCTTTGATAAGCTACTTCTGCCTCAATATCTTTAAATGAACCAGTCTTCATACTAGGATAAGCATTTAAACAGATTATTAAATTTTTAAGTCCTAATTTTTTAGCTAGTTTTTTACTTCTATATGTTTTATATGTGCTTGTTTTATTTAAAAGTCTATCATCAACATTTTGTATTGGTAACCAATTGATATATTTCCAAATACCCTTGTAATTTTCATTGATTTCAAGTCTTTTATTTTTATACTCAGTCCTTAAAATGGAATTGCAGCCATTATCGCATTTACAGATATATCTATTCTCTGGATATGTTTTTTCGCATTTTAAACATCTTAGTCTAAATTTCATTTTTTTGACCTAAATAATTATTTATTTTTATTAATATTAAATGTATTTTTATATATAATTCTAACCTGAAAAACAAAAAATATTATTAATAATTATGGATTAATCAAAGTTTGAATTAAATAAATTTTTTTAAATTTCTTTTCCTTTTCTATTGATTTCAAACATTGTTGTTACATAACTTTCTTCGATTTGTGCTATATTTCCATCTTCATATTGAACTACTAGCCATCTACTTGGATGCGGATAGGTATTTACTACTCTTGCTTTTCTATCAGGCAGATCTGGATTTATTGGATCTTTAACAAAAACTTCTATTCCTCTTCTTATACCCCTATTTTTTAACATCTTTCCCCTCAATTTTTATAATAAAAAACATAAAGAGAGATTTATATATAGTTTATCCTATACATAATAATGGAGGTGGATGATATAAAATTAAAGTATATTTCTTTAACAACAGCTATAATTATTTTTTTTACAATTTTTACATTATTAATTACTAAAAATTGTATTGCCGAAGATGAAAAAGGAATCCATTTTGTTGGTGAACCTTCATATAGAGAAACAAATACAATTATAAAAAATAATAAAGTAATTGGCAAAAGCTTTGAGATTAACATCACATTGCATAACGCTGGAGAGAAAAAATCTAATATTCTTATTGTCAATATTTCTGATGAGGATGATTCATTACAACAAGAAACATATTTAGAACCTGATGAAACTCAAATTATTTCATTTAATTGGTCTACTATAAAGATTAGGAATCAAAGAATACAGGTTCAATTTTATCCAAAAGATCTTGATACTATTTGGAATGAATTTAACAGTGGATCTACAGCATTTATAATTGAAATTAGTACTACAGGTGGTTTACCTGCAACATCCATGCCAGGATTTGAAGCTATTTTTTTAATACTATTGATAATACTACTGTTAATATTAAATAAAAATCCAAAATAAATAGATAGTTATTTAGCTTTATTTTAAACATAACTTTTTTGCTCTACAACTAACCGTACATAATCTACAATTTTTGCCATTTCACCAAAATAAATTATTGAGTTTGCACCACCAAAACTTTGTTCAATATAATTTGGTAATAAACTAATTTCTTTTGGTCCTTCTCTTGATAGTAGATTACCATCCTTATCATAAAATTCAGCATAAATATTTATATCGATTTTTTCATTCAATCTATTACGAAATCGATATTTTACCTCCACTCTTTTTATTACATTGCCCATTTTATTAAAAATAAGATCACTATCTATCAGGTCGACCAAATCTGAATTAAATAAGAGTTTTTTTGGAGTATCAACTTTTGAAGATTCTAACTCATTACATCCAGAAAAAATCAAAATAATTAGCACAATTATTAATAATAAAGATAAATGTTTCTTCCTCATTTTTTGTTTCCCCTCCAAATACCATGAATATCTATATTATAACTTATAAATAATAATTTTTCCCTTTAATTAATGTAACTGCAAAATTTATAAGTACAAAAAATAAGTAAATTTATAATATTTATGAAAATTTTATATAGTAATTTTGTAATTTTGAAATAATTTCTTATTAGGAGGGACAATACATGTCACAATTAGAAAATTCAGAAGTTATTAGACATGTTTTAGATAAATTAATAAATATCTCAAGTAGAAAAACTACTTCAGGACACGCAATTTCAACACTTTTTAAATCAATTAAAGAATTGGAAAAAAAATATGGCTTTCTAAAACATATTGATATTAAAGATACAGAATATATGGAACTAGAAGAACCAATTACAGTTATGTCTGAAATTAATAACGTTAATTCTGATGATGTTGGAAAAGCATTGTATGATATAATAAAATCAATGAATAACAATTTAGGTAAAAACGCAGGTTACTTTTTTATTAAAGAATTAAAAAATAGTATAGACGATGATTATAATACTAGGATAATGAATATGGGTCTAGATCTTAGTATAATGCAACTAGAATTTGAAATAAATGAGATGACAAAAAAATTTTAATAATTTTATTTATTTTCGTTTATTTTTTTTATATCAAGAATTCATTATCATGTAGTTATGTAACCATTTTTTTATCTGAATAAACAATTACATAAATACCTGCATATGCATCTGCTTATTTACCTGCAAATAAAATATATAAACATTCCGGATATTAATGAGCAATAGCACTCTATAAGTTGTTTAATTACGACTAATAGGAGGGATGTAAAAAAGATGGGAAAAAATATAATTAAAATTCTAAAGGAAAAAGATATTGGAAGCATTGGAATTGGCGCGATGATTGTGTTTATTGCTATGGTTCTTGTTGCAGGTATTGCTGCTTCTGTTTTGATTCAAACAAGTACAACTCTAGAATCACAAGCATTAGCAACTGGACAAGAAACCACTGCAGAGGTATCAAGTGGTTTGGATGTGGTTGGTATTGATGGCTATAATGTCTCTGGTAGTATAACTCGTATGGCTATTATTGTGAGACCACGAGCTGGATCAGCAGATATTGATCTTAACACAACAATTCTTGAAATATCAGACTCTGCTACAAAGAATTTCTTAACCCAAGATCCAAACTGTTTCGTTTTACAGGGTGGAATCGCTGGTGATATATTTAATGCGACTTTTTATCCAACAAATGCTACTGATTTTGGAATTATTGTTCTTGAAGATGCAGATAATTCATGTAGTGGAGGAACCTCTGCTGTTATAAATTCAGGAGATTATGTAATTTTATCTGTTAATACAGATTCATGTTTCGGCGGTTTTAGTCCGAGAGATGATGTGTGGGGAATGGTAATTCCAGAGGAAGGGTCACCTGGAGTTATTAACTTCATGTGTCCCGCATCATTTACTGAAGATGTCATGGAGTTACAGTAGGAGGGTGATAAAAAATGATAAAGATATTAAAACCCCTTAAAGAAAAGGATGTTGGAAGCATTGGAATTGGCGCTATGATTGTTTTTATCGCTATGGTTCTTGTCGCAGGAATTGCTGCATCAGTTCTTATTCAAACAAGTACTACACTTGAATCCCAAGCGATGGCTACTGGTTCAGAAACAACAGATGAAGTTGCTGGTGGCATTGCAGTTTTTGATATAGAGGGACATACTAGTGGTGCTGGTGGTGTTATTGATGCTTTGGCAATAACTGTTCGCGTAAGGGCAGGGTCCCCAGAAATTGATCTTAACGAAACAATCATAATATTATCCGAGGGAACAACAAAGGTTTTATTAGCTTATGATTTTGCAGATGCAAATCACTTTAACTCTTCTGTTAATATATCAGATGGGGATGTATTTGGATTCATGTATAGTGATTTAACCAATGAAGAATTTGGAATACTTGTTCTTGAGGATGCTGATTTGTCTGTTAGCCGATTTTCGCCTGTTATTAACAGAGGAGATAAAGTTATGCTGTTTGTAGATACTACTGCTTGTTTTACAACATATAGTGGAATTGAAGAAAGAACAGACGTCTTTGGGTATATATACCCAGAACATGGATCTCCTGGAGTAATATCGTTTACATCGCCTGCATCATATAGCAATACAATATTTGATTTACAATGAGGAGGTGAAATAGGATGAAACATTTATTTAAAACCTTAAAAAATAAGGATGTAGGCTCAATTGGAATTGGTGCAATGATTGTGTTTATCGCTATGGTTCTTGTCGCAGGAATTGCTGCATCAGTTCTTATTCAAACAAGCACAAGACTTGAATCCCAAGCGATGGCTACTGGTTCAGAAACAACTGATGAAGTTTCAAGTGGTATAGCAGTCTTTGACATTTTAGGTTATTCAGCTTCTGCTGGAACAGACATATCAAAAATAATAATTGGAGTTAGAGCTAGAGCTGGATCTGACGGAATTGATCTATCACAAACTTACATCGAACTATCTGATACAAATAAAAAAGTGATATTAAACTTTACAGATAGTTTCTATGTGGATAATGGAACTGGAGAAGACGATATATTTACTACTAATTGTTTCCCAGATGATGAATTCGCATATGGTGATCCATCTAACACTGATGCTTCAATGTTTGGTATTTTAGTAGTAGAAGATGCAGATAATTCATTAACTTCATCTTCACCTGTGATAAACAGAGGAGATAAAGTTTATATCGGAATTAATACGACAGGTTGTTTCAATCGAATTGCTGAAAGAACAGATGTTTGGGGAATGGTTGCCCCAGAAGAAGGTTCAGCAGGTGTTATTTCATTTACAACACCCGCCTCATATACAGATAACGTTATAGACCTACAGTAAATAAAATAATGTGGTTATAACCACATCTTCTTCTTTTTTTTTTAATTAGGCTTTTTTAAAACCATAAATTTTTATTCTTAAACCTGTTTCTTTTTTTTGGATGGGGTATCTTTTTGGATGCCTTTTGCCCTAACTTACTGGGAGGTGAAACGGGTTAAAATTGCTTTAACTCTGAGGGGATTAACCGGCAAAAATTCTGCAGCAATAGGAATAGGTTCATTGATAATATTTATTGCAATGATTCTTGTTGCAGGAATTGCCGCGTCAGTTCTAATCCAGACCATGAATAGTTTAGAGCAGCAAACACTTAAAACAGGTCAAGACACAATGAGAGATGTTTCAAGTGGTGTAAAGGTTACTCAAGTTAGCGGCTATTATGATGGTTCTAAAATTTCCCAAATAGCAATCTTTTTAAGAACCACTGCAGGATCAGATTATATTGATCTAGATAATACCTATATTTCGATTTCTGATACTTCAAAAGAAGTAATTTTAAACTATACAACTAATGTTTTTAGCAGCAATGTATCAAATGGACTTTTTGATACTTTAAATTCTTCTAATCTATCCGCAACCACCTATGGAATCATGATTGTTAGAGACATTGATAGTTCTTGTACATCTTTAAATCCAACAATTAATAGTGATGACCTTGTTATACTTCTAGTTAATACTACGTATTGTTTTACGGGAATTGATACAAGAACAAAAATTTTCGGCAATGTTGTTCCTGAACAAGGAATAAATGGTGTAATTAGTTTTACAACACCAAGTGCCTTTATTGATACAATAATTGATTTACAACCATAAAAGAAAAAAATCTTATATTAACCAAAAAATAATTTTGCAATTTCATATAATTCCATATCAACAGTTTTTGATTTAGATATTGCCTCTTTCAGATCAACAGGTACAATTTTATTTCCTTGAAGAGCCACCATTTTACCATAGTTTCCATTTCTAATTAATTCAACAGCTGCAACACCAAACCTTGTTGCAAGAACCCTATCATGAGCAGTTGGACTTCCTCCTCGTTGCACATGACCCAAAACAGTAACTCTTGTTTCAACATTCATACGCTTTTCAATTTCTTTTGCTAAGTAATGTCCAATACCTCCAAGCCTCACATGACCAAATGCATCCTTTTCTTCTGTTTGAGTAATTAAAATTCTATCTTTATCATTTTGTATTGTTTCTGCTTGATTATTGGTATCATTATCTACTATATCTTTGACTTTTGGAGTTGCTCCTTCTGCAACTGCTACTATACTAAATTTCTTTCCTCTTTCATATCTTGCTTTAAGATTTTTACAAATATCATCCATATCAAATGGAACTTCAGGAATTAATATTTCATCAGCACCTCCTGCAATTCCCGCAATTGTAGCAATCCATCCTGCATGCCTTCCCATAACTTCAACTAC
The DNA here is from genome assembly GCA_964346655.1 of uncultured Thermoplasmatales archaeon. Classification (GTDB taxonomy): domain Archaea; phylum Thermoplasmatota; class E2; order DHVEG-1; family DHVEG-1; genus CAYFVP01. The sequence continues at coordinate 11,889 of CAYFVP010000164.1, read as the reverse complement.
TATTACTCTATGATGTGATTCAGCAGTCGTATGAAGCCTATCTATTGCTTCTGTAACAATAGAAACAGCTGTATCAAAACCAAAAGTATAATCAGTTCCTGATAAATCGTTATCAATAGTTTTTGGAATACCTACAACAGGAATATTCATTTCATTAAATTTCTCTGCGACACTAAGTGTATCGTCCCCTCCCACCGCAACTATTGCTTCAATACCAAATTTTCTAATATTTTCTAGAACAAGCTGAACATCTCTTTTATTGTTGAATGGATTTGTCCTTGAAGTTCCAATAATTGTTCCTCCTTTAGGAAGAATTCCTGAAACAGCAAAATCAGTTAAAATTTCAATTTCACCTTGAATTAAACCGTTCCATCCATTTTTTATACCAACTATTTGCCAATTGTATTTATTCGATTTTTTAACCACTGCTCGAATTACTGCATTTAAACCAGGGCAATCTCCCCCTCCTGTCAATATTCCAATCTTATTCATAAAATCAACCATCATTTAGTTTTATTCAAACCTATCTCTGCTTGTTGATTATTACCTCTCGTTTTATAATTTTTTTTATTATTTGATTACTAGACTCCCAACATACCTCCAAATACAACTTCTACAAGATAACTAGTAATTGCTACAACCCAGACTAAAGGAATAAAATAAAGTAATGTTACAAGCTTGTGACCTCCACGTAGCATTCGTAAGGTAAGAGCCATCATTAGACAATGAATAACAAGAACAAAAAAGATAATAAAAAAATTCTGGTTATAAATATTTGGTTCTACAAAATGAAGTAAAGCTCCGATATTTATTCTATCCACTGATTTAAAAGGATCTCCTGTTTCCATCATAATTGTGTTTAAATGACGACCGATTATGAGGGAAATATAAATTGCAAATGATATTCCAAAAGTTATCCCTGAAAATAAAGCAATTGAGGTATTAACAATTGTAAGCTTTTTTAATCGTAAATCTCTGATTTTTCGTATATTTTCTGATATCATTCTAGATACAGTTCTTGGATTTCCTGCAGCATATGTAGCTTCGCGAAACATCTCACTAGATCGCTGAATATAATTACTACCAGTGTCTACACCAAACCATTCCCATGCAGCATCATCATTAATTCTAGTTCGTAATCTCCGATATAAATTCCTAATATGACTTGTTAAAACTCCGTAATCTTTTTCACTTAAATAATAAACAGATTCGTTAATTTTTCCTCCTCTCATTGTTGATATTGAACCTAGAGCTGGTAAAAAACTAAGAAAGTTTCTTTCCTTTCTTGTAATTTTCTGCTCTTCTATAAAAACTAAAATTCCAATTATTAATAATGGTGTTAGGGCGATTGCAATTAATATTTCAAAAGGAAGCAACTCAAGGAAAGGTAAATTCAATAGATATTTTCCAAGAAAGACTACTGCTCCAATTACAAAAACAAAAACTAAGGATATTCTAAAAACATAACTAACTTTTTCTTCCAATTCCCCTTTTTCACCAGTTAAATGCCAAATTTCATCAGGAGGAACCATCGCTTTCAAAAGATACATTAGCAATCCTTCACTGATAATTAAAAGAAAAGAAGAAAGATAGATGAACATATTCATATCTTCTGTTCCCATAATTATTGGTAATACAATTCCAAGTGACATTACAAATATTATTGCAATTAACATTGCAACATAAACTTCATTTAAAATTACAACGTTTTCATTACTTGTTTCATACATTGTCTTATATTCCTGAATAACTGCTTCTTGTTCAGTTTCAATAAATTCTCTATGTTCCACACCACTATCTAGGCTTTGGGAAAAACGATCTAAGAAATCTTTGAGTATTTTACTAGGAGTTCTTGCTGAAATAAATCGAAATGTTTTTGCAAGGGGCATACTCCATTGAGTTGAAAGAACACTTATTTTTTTAAGCTCATCACCAAGTGCCCCATATGCCTTTTTACCACCAAGAATATTTATAATATCTTTAAGTGATAAATCAGATATTGCAAGAACTCTTAGATGTGTAATAAAAAAATGCATCTTTCCATTGATGTCATTTTCTTTGTTTTTCCATGTTATATAAGGATAAAAAATGCCTAAAAATATTGGAACAATTCCTCCAACCATAAAAGTAATAGGATTAAAAGATATTTGAATTGGAAGTAAAATGTTTACAAATATTGGCATTAAAAAAATTATTAAACCTATTACTATTAATGGAAGTAATATTGTAAGATAAAATTTCTCAGGATTTTCAAGACCTCTATATGCAATTTTAAGTTGTTTAATAAAATCTTGCTTTTTTTTAATATCCTTTTTACCTTTTTTTGATTTTTTCCCCTTTTTATTCCTTTTTACTTTTGCCATAATATCCTACTAAAGTGATATAGGTATACCCTTGTCACCTTCTCTATAATAGCTCCAAATAAACTGAACTACCTCGTAGTAGTCCATTATATCTTCCTCAACCATTCTATCTAAAATATGCTTTCTTTTATCGTATTCTAAATAGATTTCTGTAGGATCTGCATATCCTGCATTTCTTGCAATTTTTTCTTCAAGAATAAAGCTATTTCTGTTTGCTTTGAAACGATGTTTATCTTCAACAGGATCCCATTCAAAAGCGTTTCTTGACATTATTCCATCTACCTCCCTATTGTATCCTTCAATTTCATCAATTGTTGTAACTCTTCTAATAAATTTTCCGTCTCTGTCAATTGCCAGTTGAATAACAACAAAATCAAGATTATCCATGAAAGTTTTAGGAACATTTATTGGGTCTCCGGTAAATCTCTGAATAACTTTTGTTACAGTTCCCGCATGAAAGGTAGTCATACAGGGGTGACCTGTTTGCATAGCCTGAAATACAATACTTCCTTCTGCTCCTCTTACTTCACCAGGAATAATATACTCTGGGCGTGATCGTAATGCTGCTTTTAGTAAATCAAATAAATCAACTTGTCCCTCCTTCGGTCCAGTTGTTTTTGTAAGAAGCCGTTGCCAAACAGTATGCGGAACTTGCATTTCAGGTGTTGATTCTGCGGTAAATATCTTTTTTTCAGGGGGGATAAAAGGAATTATTGCATTCATTGTTGTAGTTTTACCACAAGCTGTTCCACCACATAAGAAAAAGCTTCGTCCATATTGCAGACAAATCCATAGATATGCAGCTATACCAGAACTTAACGTTCCCCATTTTATCAGTTGTGTAATGCTAATGGGAGTTTCTGTAAATCTTCTAATTGTGATACTAGGTCCTTTTAAGCTTATTGCATCACTATAAATGATATTACCTCTACTTCCATCAGGTAATACTCCATCAACAATTGGCTGGCCTTCACTAACAGGAGTACCCATTTTTTCACTTAATTTACGGGCAAAAAGATGTCCCTGTTCTGAATTTATAATAATATTAGTTTTAATCATTCCAAAAACCTTGTGAGTAAGATGTATTTTATGACCCGTTACAATATGAATATCTTCTAAATATGGATCTTTCATAAAGCATTCAAGATATCCGCCACCAACAAGATTTTTAGTAATATAATATTCAATATTGCTCTTTTGAAGAGAAGTTGCTTTAATTTTTCCTTTTTTATTTAACCCTTTAAATTGCTTCTTTTTGGATGTTTCAACATTTACTGCTTTTTCATCGATTTCTATGATTTCATCTATTAATTCATTAAGAACTTCTTTGAGTTCTTCATCTGTTAACACACTTTCTTTTTTTGGAGCTAATTTAACTATCAAATTTTGGACTTGATCACATTTTATTTCTTCATTTTTATCAAGTAAGGGTTCAATTACATGGTATTCTAATTCATCCATATCTCTTGTTTTATAGATATGAACAAAAATAGAACCTTGCCCATGATATATAAGATTTGGATATTCTTCATCTCTAACTTCAAATGTTAAAGCTGAATAAAATACAGGTTCTTTCATTTTCTTTGTTACTTCTTCAATATATTTTTTTAAATGAGGATGTTTTTGAATAATTTGTTCTTTTTCGTCTTCATCCATTATAGACATTTTTTCTCCAAATTCTACATATATTATTTATCAAATGCATCCTTATTTCTAATCCCTTCATTATTTGCAAATACTATCATATGGATATAGGTAAACCTTTTATTCCATCTCTATAAAATGTCCAGATAAATTGAACAACTTCATAATAATCAAAAATATTTTCTTCAACCATTCTTTCTAAAATGTGTTTTCGCTGATCATATTCCTCATAGATTTTCATTGGATCTTCAATGCCTGCAACAGGAGCAATTCTCTGCTCTAAAATGAAGCTGTTTCTATTTGCCTTAAACAAATGTGTATCATCAACAGCATTCCATTCATATGCTTTTCTTGACATTATACCGTCAACTTCTTTGTTATAACCTTCTATTTCATCAACAGAAAGAACCCTTCTAAGTCGTTTTCCTTTACGTTCAACAGCCATTTGTATTAATACTATATCAAGGTTATCCATGAAGGTTTTTGGAATATTTATAGGATGACCTGTAAAACGTTGAATAACCTTTGTTACTGATCCTGCATGAAATGTTGTTACAACTGGATGACCTGTTTGCATAGCCTGAAAAACAACTCTTCCCTCAATACCTCTTGTCTCTCCTGGAACAATATAATCTGGTCTTGAACGTAAGCCTGCTCTTAAAAGATCCCCCTCATCAACAAACCCTTCCTTAGGACCTGTAGATCTAGTCAGTAATTGTTGCCATACAGCATGAGGAACTTTTATTTCAGGAGTATTTTCAACAGAATAAATCTTTTTATCTGGTGGTATAAAAACAAACATAGCATTTGAAGTAGTTGTTTTTCCAGAAGCTGTTTCTCCACATACAAAAATACTACGTCCATAATTTAGACACAACCATAGATATGCTGCAATACCTGCGTCTATTGTCCCCCAATTAATAAGCTGGGTAATACTAATAGGTGTTTCACTGAATTTACGTACAGTCATACTAGGACCTTTAAGGCTTACATCTTTGCTATGAATTATATTAACTCTACTTCCATCAGGCAATGTTCCATCTGCAATAGGTTGCCCTTCACTAACTGGGCTACCTATCTTTTCAGCAAACTCCTGAGAAAACCTATTTGCCCAGGATTTATCGATAAAAATATTTGTCTTTACCATATCAAAAACTTTATGGATAAGATGTACATTTTCTCCAGTAATTATATGAATATCTTCAATATAGGGATCTCTCATAAAAGGTTCAAGTGGTCCTCCACCAACTATTTCTTTAATTATATCATATTCTACAATTGTTTTTTCAGTTGATGTTACTTTTATCTTACCTCCCTTTGATTTACCTATTTTTCCACTAGATTTTTCATCAATTGTAGTTATTTCGTTAATTACACCTCTAATAGCTTTCCTGAGGTCATCTTGTGATTTTATATTTGTTTTAAAATGAGCCCTTTCATACATCATTTCTGAGATAATTTTACGTTTTTCTTTTAAATCTTCATCTAATAATGGTTCAATAGCATGATACTCAGGTTTCTCCATATCTTTTGTTTTTATAACATGTATAAAAACAGAACCCTTTGTTGTATAAATGATATTTGGAAATTCCTGATCTTTAACATCTCTTGGAACCTTACTATAAAAAGTTGGTCTATCCATCTTTTTTTCGATTTCATCTAAATATTTTTTTAGATGAGGATTATCTTTTATTAATTTTTCAACTTCAGTATCTTTTATTTGTGTCATTTTCTCCCCTTAGAAAGCAACTCCACTTGTCTCAATAGTCAGTCCTACACCAGGTCTAACTGAAAAGGTTGTCAAAGGCTCATATTTACTAGTTGCACCATTAAATTTCTCAATGTATATATTATGAACAATACCGATTCCAGGCATAGATTCTCGAGTAATTTTAAAATGAATATCACAATACATCTGAAAGGAGCTATGAATCTGAGACGACCAATCATTTGGATTTGCAGTAACAATAATTATTTTTCCTGAACCCTTTAATCGATTAAAAAAAGTTGTAAGCTCAACTAAATTATTTTCATTTAAACTCTCATTTAAAAGTGTTGATAATGAATCGATAAAAATTATCTCAGGATCAAATAATTTCTTACAGGTTGTTAATCCTTCCAAAAACGTATTTTTAGGTTTAGTTTCAGCAAGCATAACCTCAGTTGATATAAAAAAAAGTTTACCTCCCATTATATATTTTCTTATATCATAGCCAACTGAAGCAGTCTGTCGTAAAAATGTTTTAATTGTATACTGTGTAGAAACATATGAACAGGTTGAACCATTTTTTAAAAATGCATAACAAAATCTCTGACAAAAAATACTCTTCCCAGTTCCCTCTTTCCCCTCCATAAATACAAAAGTTCCATCTGGAATACCCTTTCCAAATCTTTGAGCAAAACCATCATTTTCTCCTTTTCGCTCTAATATTAAAGAACTGGTAGGCATATTTTTTGATCCCATCCATTTTTTTAAATTGTAAATGTAAATTCATCAACAATATCTTGAGGACCAACAACTCTAAGGGTTTGATCACCGGTAGATATTTCATTGCTATCAATATACAAAGTTGTATAATCTTCTTTTTGAATTGAGCTATCTGAAAAATTAAAATTATCTTTTTCAACCACTTCTCCATCAATAAATATTGTAAACGTATCATTAGTTGTAGGTATTTTTCGTTCACCAATATTTTTAAGATAAAATAAATAATCTGATCCCTCTTTTGGGATGTTATCTGGATCGTTGATAATTTTGAATTCAATATCTAGATTTTCTTCCACTCTTTCTCCTCTATTTTGAAAGCTGTTTGTGACTCCTTGTATTACTCCAATAATTACTCCTGATACAGCTCCAGCTACTACTACCGATGCAATAAAGAATACTACATGTGTTCCTGTTAGACTAAATCCCATTTTATATCACATTTATTATGGTAAAGTAAAATCATAATAATTTGAAATTCCATTATTTGTAATCACTTTTAATCTTCGATTACCAATTCCTTGAAGATTAGATACATTGAAATATACTTCTTTTTCGGGATAAAGATATGTTTTTGAACATGAAAATGGTTTATCTGTTCCATTGACTAAAATATTAAAATATATTGTTTTTAATGTAACACTCCCAGTGTTTTCTACCGTTATATTAATATCATAATTTGATCCATTTACCTCTGATGTTATACCAGTGATATTGATATCGGTTTGAACTTGTTCAATTGATCTATCTCTCATATTATCAAAGGCGTTATGTACATCATTTACTGTTGGAATTGTAGTGCTTACAATTATTTCTATAGCCATTACTATAGATAAACCAATAATTGCTGCAGCAGCTATTAATGAGAATCCCATATGTACCTCCAACTAGTGAGTGATATTATTGTAGTCCCCTCTAATGATTAAAATATAATATTACAAAAGAGGTAAATAATATTTTTGTTTTGAAATAGGCGTATTTAACATAATTGGAAATAAAAAATATTGCATTTTCTATTACTGATTAATATGGACTAAAAAAAGATTATTTGACTTAACTTGATAAAGATGAATAGATAATAACAGTAGAAAAATATGTAAGATCCATTTATATATGGATATCTGAAGTATTTTTTCCCTTATTAATTTTAATTGTATAAAAATCAGATTAAAAGTTAACATTAAATAGGATATTTAGATTTTATAGAGAATTATATTCAATAAAGTAAGATATATATATTAAAAATTTATATACTTATGTGATGCACTCATAGGGTGGGATTATAATCCGAGGCTTATCTCTAAAAACAATTACTTTAATTATTATTTTGCTTATGCCATTAACACTTTCAGTTATTTCATTATCAAAACCAATTTCAATAAAAGATATCTATTGTAAAGATCATTCCGAATATTCCTTTCTTGTTGCAGGTGATTTTAGTTATTTTAATGTAACATTGAATGTTGACGCTGAGAAAATCTGTATAATTGCTTACCATGGAAAATTTAGTCCTAATAATGAGGATCGTTATATTGGAAATTTTTATAGATGGGAATATAATAAAGGCATTTGGAAGGATAATAGTGGTCACGATTCATTATATATAAAACCTTACATGTGTATAAAAAATAATTATACATATTCGTTCTATATCAAAATTGATAATCGAGCAAAACCTGGACGTTGGACTGTTAATATTCTTATTGATGATGAAGAAGTAGAACAATCGACTAAATCCTTTGTGGTTATAGCCCAGTTTAACTTCTTTTTATCAGCTTTAATTGGAGTCTTTGAGCCTAGTAATAATGATAAAAAATCAATTGATGACATAGAATTAATTTGTTCTGAAAGAAAAAAAATAATGATTGAATCAAAGGAAAATATTAATGATCTTGTTGACGAAGTTTTGAGGAAACATGCTACTTCTGATCAAGAGATTAATAGTGAAGAAATTAATATCATAAGTTTTTCAGATGAAAAGCCACATATTGAAGATGAATTAATTAAATCAAATATTTCGACTTACCATAAAAGTAGGTTGAAAATTGAGAAAACAAAGGCGTTAAGTTTTTTATTTTTTAGTAAAAAATGGGGTGAAGGTAATGATTATAGCTCTAATATATCCGGCGGTTATAGAAGATTTTTGACAATAATGTTGGCAATTATTTTGTTATCTATTGCTTTTATTCCTATCATCAATACCCAAGACAATATATCCTCCTCTCATCCGATTATTTCTTCATTCAATATTTTCCCAGATAAAGTTAATTTAAATGATTCTCTTTTGTTGAATGTTTCTGTTTCAAATTCTATTGGTATCGAATCTGTTATTGCCGATATTGGTGGAATAGAAACGATTAACTTGACTTTTATCGATGGAACTATTGTTAATGATACAATTTATTCTGGTCTTTGGCAGAGTACATGGTTAGTTCAAAATATTAACCCTGGAGATCATATTATTAAGATTTTTGCTTTTAATTACCAGAATAAAAGTGTTTCTCAACAGGGTATTTTTACGGTTTTACCTACTGATGATGTAAATATTTATATAAATAGCTCTTTAGGATATGAATTTAATGAATTTACTAATATAACTCAGATTGAGCAACAAAACGCTACGATTCCAAATAAAAATGAAACTAACCAAAGAAAAATGTTAAATAAAACAGCCACTCAAGATATCATTAATAGTTCCTTAGAGCCTGAATTTAATGAATCAAGTAATATAAACCGAGAAGGAGAACATAACAATACGATACAAATCAACAATGACACTATTCAAATTGAACTATCAGATAATACTAATAATTCTATTGATAATTCAACTCTTTCTGAGTTGTATTCTTCTAAATTAAATAAAGAATTATCAACTATTATTGCAACAGATAATCTCGTATATATAAATCAAACAAATTCTAATATTAGTAATGAAAGCGCTGTCTTCATTGTAGATAAAAGGCATGAGGAATTATCTGTTCTTCCTGGTACAAGGTTTTGCGTGGAACGAACAATCAATGGCCCTCATGGTACAAATGTAGTTTTTGTTCCTATGTTTTCTGATGCTTTGACTTTAGAGACAATAGAGATTGTTGAAGATACAACTGAAAATTTAGAAAAAAATTCTTACTTCACACATATCAGTAATTCTTATTTTTTTGATGAACGTGAAGCAAGATCTAAAAGGATGCAAGAAATAGAACAATTAAGAGAAAAATTGCCTGCTGAGATAAAAGCATTAAACAAGATTGCTTATACTGATCAAGTTGAATTACAAAGTCCCAGAACTATAAGACTGTGGTTTCGTGCGCCATCCTGGGATGAATTGCAAAACGGGATTAATCCATCTTCTGGAGAGATAAGCTATCTTGTTTTTTCAGAGGATGACAATATTAATTTTGATTTTGAAGGCAGCACATGGTGGAATTCAAACTGGAATTACAGGAAACTCATTACTGTAAATTCTTCTCAGGTTGAGAATGATCTAACAAACTTCCCAATTTTAGTAAGCGTCTCAGATATAGATCTAGCTAGTAAAGCTCAAGATGATGGTGATGATATAGCATTTGTTCTAGATAGTGATAATACAAGACTAAACCATGAAATTGAGAATTTTAATGATACAACTGGAGAACTTATTGCTTGGGTTAATGTCACAAGTTTAAGTTCTTCTGTTGATACCTTAATTTGGATGTATTATAACAATAGTGATTGTAGTAGCCAGGAAAATATATCAGGAACCTGGGATTCAAATTATGTTGGTGTTTGGCATTTTAACAATGATTCACTAGATGATTCAACGTCTTATGGATATGATGGTGTCAATTCTGGCACTTCTTATAATTCCAGCTGCAAGATAGCTGGTGGTCGAGAGTATAATGGGGATGAGTGGATAAATATTAACAATTTTTATACAATATCTACAAGCTTAACTGCAGAAACTTGGATGTATAGAGATCCAAGCGATAGTCAAAATTTTATTAGATTTTTTACCGAAGGAACAGAATGGAATGACAACGATTGGTGTTTATATTGGAGAATTGGAGCATCAAATGTAAGATTTGTTATTAATGGCTATGACTATTCGACAGGTGGTTCATTTGCTTTTTCTGGCGAATGGTTCCATACTGCCATTACATACGACACAGGTGATGCATATTTATATAAAAACGGGGCATTGGAAGCTGATTGGTCAGGAAACTACGGCGCTTCAATTAATAATGTTTATGATACATTAACTATTGGGAATCAAAATGGTGGTGGCAGAGACTGGATTGGAAGAATGGATGAAGTACGTATTTCAAATATCAGAAGGTCAGTAGCCTGGATAGGAACCACTTATAATACCACAAATTTTCCAGATACATTTCTTAGTTTTGATACAGAACAAAATGTTACTAATACATCAGTAGATCCGATTTCTCCATATAATATAACATATTCACCACTACCTATTACAGCAACAGGAGCTACTGGTTTAGATAATGTAACTTTGTGGTATAGATTTTCTAATGATAATAGTAGTTGGGACAACTGGGTTGAAGATATAATTGACACAATTTCACCTTGGGAATGGAGCTTTAACTTTCCAAACGGAACTGGATACTATGAATTTTATAGTATAGGAAAAAAATCTGTTTTTCCTGATGAACCTGCACCAAGTAATGCAGATACGGCTTGTTATGTTAATACAAGTATGAATACTCTACCGACGATAACAATCATTAATCCTGCCCCTAATGGTACATCAGATGCAAATAGACAGCCAAAGTGTCAGATTTGGGCGAATGATAGTGATGGCGATACACTTACCGTTTACTGGTATGAAAATACTACAGGTCCGTGGATTCTACAGCAAACAAACAATAGTGTATCTGCAAATTCTATTGTCTATTGGACCTATACACAAGCAAACAATTATGGTACCATTTACTGGTGGAAAGTCGCAGTTAATGATAGTCAAGACAATACCACCGCCATTTATTATTTTACAACTGAAACGATAGAAACTTCTATTGATAAAATTACTCCTTATATTGTAACCTCTTCCATATTGAATATTTCTGCTACTGGTCCTTCTGATATGGATAATATTACCTTATATTATCGATGGAGTGAGCATAATTTTACAGAATGGGATGCCTTAACTTATGATGATTTTGAAGGAGTAGGTTTTGAATGGGGTAATTTTACTGATGGTGGTGTTGATTGTTTGGAGTATACTGGTGGGACTTTTGCTCATCAGGGAAGTAATGCAGCAAATATTCAGGATAATAGTGGTGTTGCTTCATCGTTTTATCATACAAGTGGTATTGATGTAGATTCTCCTGGTTATGAATATATTAAAGTTGATTTTTGGTTTAGAGGAGAGGGTATGGAAGCTGGTGAAGATTTTTG
>CAYFVP010000163.1:0-6207 GCA_964346655.1 uncultured Thermoplasmatales archaeon | reverse complement strand
CTTGACACTTGTGGCACCTATATGGTATCCCTTACTCATTATTTACTCAATATTAGATTGTTGGGAACCTTATCACACACCACACTTAATCTCATAATGAAATAGAAATCGTATCCCCTATTAGAATTTAGGATTAATCCCATCTAAAAGTTTTATATACCATATATCTGATTTAAATTATTGGAGGAGGTAAATTTTGAATAAAAACATCCTTGCATTTGGAATATGCTTCTTGTTGTTATGCTCTGTATTTATACCTATAGGTCTTGGGTATGATGTTAAATCAACATCTATTGATAGGCTAACAATTAATTATAATCCTTCTTTTGAAAATCCCCCAAATGAGATATGGAACAAGACCTATGGTGGAAAACGTTTTGAAGAAGGAAAATTCTTACAACAAACCAGAGATGATGGTTATATTATAGTTGGTGTCACGATGTCTTATGGGGCGGGTGATAGAGATATATGGCTTATAAAAACAGATATTAATGGTAACGAGCTATGGAATAAATCCTTTGGAGGACCATATGAAGATTTAGGATTTTGTGTAAGAGAAACAAGTGATGGGGGTTTTATAATAACAGGTAAATATGACACAAAAGAGGATTGGTATGAACCATGGTCTGTATGGTTAATTAAAACCGATGAAAATGGAAATTTAGTTTGGGAAAATAAATTTAGAAGAGATAATGCTCATGCTATTGGTAATAGTGTTATAGAAGTTGATGATGGTTATGTTGTCCTTGGAGAATTTTCCCATCATGGTATACCTGGAAAAGATGATATTTGGTTGATTAAAACAGATTTTGATGGAAATGAACAATGGAATAAATTTATTGGAAGTAGTAAAAAGAATGATTACCCTCATGCAGTTATCCAAACAAGAGATGGAGATTTTGTAATCGTTGGAGCGACGCGTTTTTATTTAACTGAACCAAAAGTGTTATTGATAAAAACAGACTTCTATGGAAATATCAAGTGGCGTAAAGAGCTTGATGGTATTGAAGGTTATGACATCAAAGAATGTAATGATGGTGGATATATCATTTCTTGTTGGGACCAAGTAAGTCTATTAAAAACTGATAAAAATGGAAATATACAATGGATAAAAAATTATGGTTTTTTAGGGTATGATAAAGGTCTATCTGTAGACCTTACTTTAGATGGGGGATTTATTCTAAGTGGTGTCACTGCTATTTTAGATTATGGCGATGCCGATATGTTGATAATAAAAACCAATGAAAACGGTGTCAAGGAATGGGAGAAAATTATGGGGGAAACAGGTAGAACTGAAACAGGATTTAGTATTATTCAATCAAGTGATGGCAACTATGTTATTACTGGAGAGAATGAAGAAGTAAATACATTTGACACATGGTTGGTCAAAGTAGCACCCTTTGAAAATCCACGACCAAACAAACCAAATAAACCTATAGGTATTACTCATGGAAGCCCAAATATTGTTTATAATTACACAACAAACTCAAGTGGTGACCCTGATGGAGAACTAGTTTGGTATACATGGGCATATGAAGGCTTAGGAATTAATTATAATCGGATAGGGCCATATTTTAATGATGAATGGTGTGAAGTAGAGCTTTTTTTCCCATTTTTTGGTTCCTACAAAGTAATAGTTAAAACTATAGATATTTATGGAGGAGAGAGTGATTGGTCTGAACCTTTAAAAATTAGAATCACGATTCCCAGAAACAAAGTCACTTTGGATTCTGTTTGGTTGAGATTTTTTGATATGTTTCCAATACTAGAGAGAATACTAAATTGTATTTTGTAAAATAGGATTAATCCCATCTAATTTACACATATTTACTAAATAATTGGGAAAACTCAATTTCAGGGTTATCTTCAACAATCGATTCAATATCACAAATGTCAAAAAAGTCTAAAATTTCAAAATTCCATTTTTTATGTTCAAAATTGCCTTTAACAACACAACAAAAATACCATCCATCAAAATCATAGTTTGAATTATGCTTATATGAATCAAAGGTAGATCCATTGATAAATATTATTGATAATAATATTATCTTAAATTCAAATGAAAAAAAGAATTTAGTAAAAATGTTAGAATCAAATGAATTTAGAGCTATTATAAATATTAATTTTGGATTTAGAGATATTGACCATATTCTTGATTTTATATCAATTGTATCAGCTATATCATATGTTACAAAAGAATATAATAAATATAAAGGGTATAAAAAACCAAAAGGCATAAGAACAAAATTATTTTATAGGCAATTACGTAGAAAATCCTTTAATCAACTAATCAAGATTTTTCCATATATCAAAAACATACCTGATATTGATAAAAAAACAGATATTATACATCCAGTAATTGGTATTTTTGATGGGCTGGGACATAATACCTTGTCTAAACTTATGAGATGCTCTCTAAACCTTTTATATGTGCCAAAACTTATTGGTTCTGTTCTTGTCACTACTGATGTTTTTAAAGATATGGTACATAAGAAGTAATTTTATTATTTATTAAGATGTTACGGGGGAACCCCATTCAAAGATTTTGTTGCATTGAATGTATTATAAAATTTCATAAGAGTTATATAAAAACACAAAATATCAATTTTTTAAGGAGGTAAAAGATTTTGGAAGAAAGAAATAAGAAACAAATAGTTGGAGCTGTTGATGCAGTTGTAGGTATATTTATCATTATTACTGGTATTTTTGTACTAATCTTTGCTATATTATTATATGATACGGTTCCACCATATGCAACATTGAATTATTTTATTATTGCAATTTGGATATTTATTTGGTTGGGCATAGCAACAATTATATATGGGATAAAACGAATTATCGATGATGTCATAATTACTTAAAATATATTTATCTTAAAGGTTTATATTAATCCTATAAAGGTTATGTTGAATAATGGTGGTCAACATAAACCCCTTTGTTGACCCACCACCCACAACTGTTCAACACCATTATGAGCTTTCTAATAGGAAGTGGGAAGAGCCCTAGTAAAACCAGAATCAACTCTGTAAAATCTAAGACCCTTCCGTATATGGCTCGTAGATACATAGTTTTTATATAGTTCTTAATAGATTTGAATATGTTATTGGAGGAGGTATATATGCAGAAAAACCATATAGGTAAAATCCTTGCAATAGGGATAATTATATTGTTTATTGGAGCAAGTGTTTTACCCTGTATTAGTGGCAATATCTTAAGTATTAGCCTTTTATCAAAGACTGAAATTAAAGAAAACAGTAATTCTTTTTATATTAAATATCCAAGAGATGCAGAAGTTATTTTAGATGATCCACCAGAGGAGGAATGGAATCACACTTTTGATGGACCAGGAGATGATAAGGGAAAATATGTTATTCAAACAACAGATGGAGGCTATATTTTCATATGTGATAAAATTGATAAAATAGGAGATAACCGATTAAATAGTGATATTTGGTTGATTAAGACCAATGCGTACGGTTATGAACAGTGGAATAGAACATATGGTGGATCAAATTTTGATCTCGGGAATCAAGTCCAACAAACACAGGATGGTGGATATATTATATTAGGCACAATTCAGTTAGGATCGGATTCAGGTGATTTCTGGCTTATAAAAACTGACAGTAGTGGATTTGTCCAATGGAGTCGAATCTTTGGTGGACCAGGTGGAGATAGCGGAGAATCTGTTCTACAGGTATCAGATGGGGGTTATATTATCGCAGGGCAAAAATATGTATCGCCAGAAACAAATTGGGATGCCTGGTTAATTAAAACTAATGAAACTGGTGTCGAAGAATGGAATCATACCTATGGGGGAGACCAGATTGATGGAAGCTATGATGTTAAAGAAACTCTAGATGGTGGGTATATTCTCTGCGGGTGTACCTGTTCATTTGTTGAACCATCTCACCTGTGGGACCCGTATGATGTCTGGTTAATTAAAATTAATTCTGAAGGGGTTGAACAATGGAATCATTCCTATGGTACAAATCGGTCATATGAATGGGGTTTTTCTGTCCAACAACTTCCTGATGGTGGGTTTATCGTTGCTGGTCTGGTACTTGGTGATGGAAAACATGATGGATTATTGATTAGGACAGATGAATCAGGAGCGGAGATATGGAACAGATCATATGGCGAAACTTATCCTGGAATTGTAACATTTCTTTGTATTAATCTTACATATGATGGTGATTTTATTATCTGTGGGGGTAATGGATACTGTGACCTTCAAAAGGGATATTTATATGACATATGGGTGTTAAAGACTGATTGCTCTGGAGATATCCTTTGGGAGAAAACATATGGTGAACGTGAATATATAGATGTAGGGTTATCAATTGCTCAAACGTCCCATGGAGGATATATCATTACAGGGGGCATTGAAACAAAAGACCTGAAAGGTAGTGCAGCTATTCTGATAAAATTATCATCTGAAAATCAACCACCAGAAATTCCAGATATTAATGGACCACCAAGTGGTAAACCTGGAATTGAATACACTTTTTGTATTACTCCTACTGACCCTGATGGTGACGATTTTCATGTTAAATGGGATTGGGGTGATGGAACAAGTAGTGAATGGATTGGACCTTTCGCGTCTGGTACTGAAGTATGTGAATCTCATAAATGGTCAAAAAGTGGAAGATATATTATTGAAGTAACAGTTAAAGATGAATACGGAGCAACTGTAACTGCTTCATTAGAAATTATAATTCCACGGAATAGAGTTAATGTTAGTCCCTATTGGTTGAGATTTTTTGATATGTTTCCAATACTAAAGGAGGTCATCCTACGGCTAATAAGATAGCCCATTCAGTTGGGATCATAATCCTTTTCATCTTGTCAGCAGTAGCTCCAATGAGTGTTGGTTATTATGTAAAAACACCTATTGGAATGGAATCAACAACAAGTAATGGTGGTTTGATGGATAGTGCTTGGCCCATGTTTAGTCATGATGTTCGACATAGTGGTAGAAGCCTTTATGGTAAGTCTGGTAATTGGTGGCGGGAAAAGTGGAAAATAAATATTGGTTCTATGGTTTATTCTTCTCCTGCTATTAGTAATGATGGAACAATTTATATCGGTTCAAATAATTGGTATTTTTTTGCTATAAATCCAGATGGCACTGAAAAATGGCATTATAAAACTGAAGAATCTATACATTCATCTCCAGCCTTAGCTGTAGATGGAACTATATATGTAGGTTCTGATGATGGATATTTATATGCAATTTATCCCAATGGAACAAAAAATTGGCGCCTTCAAATAGGAGTTGGTTCAATTTATTCATCGCCTGTAATTGACGAAGAGGGAAATATATATGTGGCATCAGTAAGAGGAAATAATATTTGTGCTGTTTATCCTAATGGTACAAAGAAATGGGATTTTCATACAGGTAACCGGATTTATTCTTCTCCTGCTCTTGATAATGAAACTGTTTATTGTGGTTCTCATGATGGTTTTTTTTATGCTATTTATAAAAATAATGGAACCTTGAAATGGAAATTTAATACAGGAAACTGGTGTGGTGGTGATGGAGCAGCAATTGGAAATGATGGTGCTATTTATTTTGGACACGTTGAAGGATATTTTTATGCTTTGCACTCTAATGGAACTTTGAAATGGCGGTTGAAGTTAGGAGTTAATGTGGTTTCTTCTCCTGCAATAGCTGAAGATGGTACTATCTATGTTGCAGCATATCAAGATTTGGATAGTGCCAATATTTATAGTATTAATCCTGATGGAACTATTAACTGGAAATATGTATATTTGACTGAATATATTAGTACTTCTCCAGCTATTGACAAGTATGGGATTATATATTTTGGAACATGGGATGGATATTTATTAGCATTGAATCCTTATGGGACTCTCAGATGGTCATTTAAGGCTTTAGATGAAATCTTTTCTTCTCCTGCGATAGGGGAAGATGGAACTATTTACTTTGGTTCGGATTCAAAGGATTTTACTGCTATACTTTACGCTATTGAACCAGTTGAAGGAAATAGCCCTCCTGAAAAACCCAGTATTGATGGTCCAACTCAAGTTAAACTCTTTAAAGAATATACTTATACAGTGGTAACATCTGACCCTGATGGTGATAAAGTTAGTTATTATGTGGACTGGGGAGATGATACAAATAGCGGCTGGACAGAGTTGTCACCTTCTGGAGTTCCTATAACTTTGAAGCATAGACGGAGATAT
>CAYFVP010000162.1:0-16483 GCA_964346655.1 uncultured Thermoplasmatales archaeon | reverse complement strand
ATCTTCATCAACTGATGAAACACCCATCGTTTCAATCGTTGACACCTTGAACCAATAGCTTTCAATCCCTTCAAAACATGTTGTAGAAAGGGATTGCACCAGATATTTTTAAGGAGGGTATAAGCAAGGAAGACAAGGTGTAGGTGTATAACTACAGCGTCAAGTCCTCTTACTTGATACTCGCCCATTCCCAAATGCTGTTTACAATCCCTATGGAACACCTCAATGCTCCAACGTTTTTTATAATATTCTAGGACCTTTAAATCATCTAAACCTGTATTGTTGGTGACCAAGAACGTACAGGTTTTACTGTTCCTTCGTTCACGAAGAATGATTAGTTTAACCAAGCCGATATTCTTCATAACCATCGTAGTTTCAAAGAGCCATTTGAAACGTTGCTCATCAATTATCATCTTGTTGATATGTTTGAATGATTGTTTTGATAGACTCTTTGCGTATATGCTCAATGATATCCAGTTGTCATTCAACTGGATTAAACGATTACTCTTCGCAGAGGACACCCAAGTGAGACCTCTGCTACTCACGAAGTCAATAAGCTCTCTAGACATGTACCATGCATCAAAAACAACTGCTTCAGGGGAGATCTGAATCAGCGATCTCCTGAGAAGATCCAACGCAAGTTGTATCTTGGTTTTAAACCACATATCCTGTTGTTTGGCAAGTTCCTCCTTCACATAAGGAGTGAAATACAAAGGAACCTGCTGATCATCATGTTGATAATATGTTGAGACGATATCATGACATCGGACACTCTTACCCTTACAATGATCAAAGAGAAAACCGACACCATCCATGTGTTCTCCAGACTTCTCAATGATAGTGTCATCCACAATGAGAACACCACCTTCCCGATGTGATAAAACCTGCTGGAGACGAATGGTGTTTAATCGTCGTACATCCCATTTATGATGGGTAAGAAACCGGTTTAAACTACTTTGATGTCGTCCATCTAACATGTTCCCTGCGATATCTTGAATGTTCTTCTCACCTCGTTCACCTAGAAGAAGACCATGCATATAGGTGTTGAAATGGTTCCATTGTGGTTTTGAAAAACAACAGTGATAGTTTTCCAACTTTTTACCAAAAATATCAATATTTTTTGTAAAGAACATCTGCATCCCATCCTCAATAAATGATGGAATCGATGTTCTTCTATCTGTAATTTACGGTGGATCTAGAAAAAGTGCAAAAGTCTTGATATTATTTTGAAATGGTTTCAATATAAACCCTTCTACTCCTAGGTCCATCACCTTCAAAAAAGAAAATATGTTGCCATGTACCTAAAATAAGTCTATTATCTTCTATAATTACTGTAACAGATGAGCCAATAATACTTGCTTTGATATGAGCATCGCTATTTCCCTCCATATGATAGTAATTTCCTGTCTCAGGTATTATTTTCTTCAATGTTTCAATAATATCTCTCTGAACACTTGGATCTGCACCTTCATTAATTGTTACACCCGCAGTTGTATGAGGAACATATACAACTGCAATTCCATTTTGAATATTTTCATCTGTAACAACTTTTTGAACATCTCCTGTGATATCTATCATTTCATTTCTCTTTCTAGTAGAAACCTTAATCTCCCTCATTTAGATCAACACTAAGGTGTATATAGATTAATATTTAAAAATAATGGTTAAATAGTGAAGGATGTAAGTCCTTGGACATTTGCACAGAACTTTTTAATCTGTTATTCAAATTTTATGTTTCTATAGATGTCCTAGTGTTTATGTCCTCTACTAAAATTATGGTTTATATCAAAACATAAAAATTTTTTACTTATAAAAACCAAATGTATTATAGGTAAGCTTTAATTATACCATATTTACAAAATCTGTTATAATAAAATTAATAATATAAGGTTGTGTAAGATAAATGATTACAAAGACAATTGTGTGTCCTAAATGTAAAAATCAAATTGAAATACAGGGTAATCCTGGAGATGTAATTTTAGTGACATGTCCAAAATGTGATACTAAAGGCAAATTTTCTTTTCCAGCAGATATCACTGAGATTGAAAAAACAACTGATTCATACAGTATTCAAATTGATAATCTCACCAAGATTTTCAAAGATGTAACAGCTGTAAATAATGTCTCTTTTAAAGTAAAAAATGGAGAAATCTTTGGTTTTTTAGGACCAAATGGAGCAGGAAAAACAACAACAATTAAGGCAATGCTTGGTTTAATTCATATGAATACTGGTAAAATAAAAATAAATGGATATGACATAATAAAAAATAGTAAAGAATCAAGAACTAAAATTGGATATCTTCCTGAAATCATATCCTTTTATGAAAATTTAACACCTGTACAAACCTTAAACTTTTTCTGTGAAATGAAAGGTCAAGATAAATCAATAGTAAAACCTCTAATAAAAGAGGTTGGACTTGAAGATGCAATGAACAAGAAAGTTGGAACCTTTTCAAGGGGAATGCGCCAGTTACTTGGAATTGCTCAGACAATGATTGGTAGTCCTTCTATATATGTTCTTGATGAACCAATGGCAGGACTTGATGCACGATGGGTTAAAATCGTAAGAGATAAGATTAGGATGTTAAATGAGAGAGGAGCAACTATAATGTTTTCTTCGCATATCCTTTCAGAAGTCCAAAATCTCTGCACCCGAGTTGCAATCATTAATAAAGGTAGACTTATAGCAGAAGATACTGTTCCTAATCTCAGTAAATATCTTAAAATTAAACCACGTCTTGAAATTGAAATATCTGGATTAAATGGTGAGGTACCAAATATTATTGCTACCTTTGAAGGTGTTGAACAATATTCTGCAAAAGGTGATATTTTATTTATTACATGTGATTCATCTGTTCGTATAAAAGTTATTAAAGCTTTAGAAGAAGCTAAATTTGAAATAAAGGATATTAAAACATTTGAACCCTCCCTAGAAGAAGCCTTTGTCAGATTAATTGAAGGTGATAAATAATGACTTCCCACAATTTTAATTTTGAATCAGTTTATACCGTTACAAAAAAAGAATTTTTAGACAATGTTAGAAACCGTTGGATTATGCTTTTATCTATAATATTTATAATAATAATAATTGTATTTTCATTTCTTGCTGGTGGACAAACAGGGGAAGAATCTTTTCTAGGAGGTATGGAACAAACTGTTGTTGGTCTTCTAACAATTAATTCATTTCTCATTCCGATAATTGCAATAATTTTAGGTTTTTCAACGATTTCTGGAGAAGCCGAAAGTGGTTCTCTATCTGTTGTTTTATCATATCCTATCAGTAGATTAGAGGTTCTTATAGGTAAATTCTTTGGTCTTGCTTCTGTTTTAGTCTTTTCAATTTTACTTGGGTATGGAATTGGAGGAATAATAATAGCTGTTACATCAGGCACAGAATCTGGTGCTGGCTACCTTATGTTTATATTTCTCAGTATTGTTCTAGGTTTGGTATTTCTAAGTGGATCGATTTTTATTTCATCATTTTGTAAGAAACGAGTTACTTCTATTGGTGGAGGAATATTTCTTTTCTTTTGGGGTATGATAGTTGGTTCAATCTTCTTTGGGATATATCTATCCCAAGGTGGAACAATGGAAGGTCTACTTGCGGGAACAGAAACTCTTCCTGATTGGTTATGGGGAACTGTCGTATTAAGTCCAGTCGATTTACATCAAATTGCAGTTATGCAAGCTTTTAGCATAGATACTTTCCAGGGAATTTCAACAAATCCACCAGAGTTTATGTCAATGGGTTTCATGTTGCTCGTACATTTTATATGGATAATAGTTGCATTAATATTGGCGTTTTTCTTCTTTAAAAGAAGAGATATATAAATAAAACTTGAGATAGTTATTTCTACCACTATTTTTAAGTAGAAAAAATTAATTCAGGCTTAGGAGTATTTATGGACGATATAGAAATAATTGAATACAAAGATGAAGATTTATCAAATTCCCTCCTTGTTGTAGCATTTCCAACAGTGGGACTTATATCATCAATTGCGGGTCATTTTATAATTGATTCATTGAATCTAACTGAAATTGGTGCAATTGTTTCAAATGAATTTATGCCAGCAACAGTAATTCATAAATCAAGACCTTCTCCACCTGTTAGAATTTATGCTGGAAAAAAGAAATGTGGACCAGATGGAACATGTGAACAAATTGCAGTAATAATTTCTGAGTTCATGCCACCATACAATATAATAAAACCACTTGCAGACAAAATCCTTGCTTGGGCTGAAGTTAAAGGCTGTAAAAATGTTGTCGCACTAGAAGGTACACATTCAGTAGGTGATAAAAGTAAAAAATTAAAGGTCTATGGTGTTGGAAGCAATACTAGGATGAAAAAATTTCTAAAAGGGTATAAAATCGAAGAAACAAAAGAAGGTATGATTACTGGTGTAACAGGTGTTCTTCTTTATGAAGGTGTTTTAAAGAAACGTGACGTTATATGTCTTTTATCTGAGGCGCATTCCGCATTTCCAGATTCAAGGGCTGCAGGTAATCTACTTCAAAAACTTGATGTAATGCTACCTATAATAAAAATTGATCCAAAACCACTTTATAAGGAAGCTAAAAAAATAGAAGAACAAATTCGTATATTTTTGGAGCAATCAAAGCCTACAGCTCCTCAATTGCCGCCAATTCCAACACAAATGTATGGTTAATAAAAATAGTTCAATGGAATACCTATGGATTCAAAAGAGGAAATACTAGATAAAGCATACAAACTAGCATATAAATACGAAGCTGAACGCGGAAGTTGTCCTCAATGCGTTCTTGCAGCTCTTCATGAAATATTTGAAATAACTGATCCTGAAACAATAAAAGCAGCAGATGCTCTAGCTGGAGGGTCAGCACTTAGCACTAAAGGAACATGTGGTGCTCTTGCAGGTGGGCTTCTTGCAATTAGCTCTATTGTTGGTAGAACCTATAAAGATTTTTCTGAAGGAGAGCAAAAAAGAAGAGTATTTCAATATGCAAAAAAATTTTATGATAATTTTGTAAAAGAATACGGTTCACCTGTTTGTCAAGATATACATAAAAAACTTTTTGGAAGAACCTTTGATCTTTTGAATCAAAAGGATTATCAAGAATTTGAAAAGGCTGGTGCTCACGTCGATAAATGCACATCTGTATCAGGTAATGCTGCGCGGTGGGCAGCAGAAATAATACTTGAATTAAAAAAATGAAATGCAGCTTTGGAATTTATATTTCAGAATATTTAAATTAAGTTCTTATATTACAATACAATGAAATTATCATAGAAGAAAGGATGAAAAAATGAAATGCAATAATTGTGGAATAACTATTACCCTTTCAGATCTAGATTCATATAATTTTATGGATGAAAATAATCAATTAACAGTAAAATGTCGATCCTGCAGAAATTTAAATGAAAAATTAAATGAAAAAACATTTCCAATAGGAGTTGCTAGTTTAGGAAGCGCTGCCCTTTTACTTACAATATTTTTTACTTCTAATAATTTGATTTTTGGATTTATTACAATAATTCTTGTTATTATTGCAATATTTTTTCAACTATTTTCATTGAAAAATAAGGAAAAACAAAAATAAAAAATTGTAGTTTTATCATTTTTTAAAAAGTTGATTTTAGTAAATTACTAAATTTATACTTCCTGTAATTTTTTAATTGAATAGATGGAAAATATAATTTTTCAAAATGACAAATTCACACGTTAGCTTTAAATATCATTAGTGAGAAATTATATCATGTCAACATATGACAAAATGAAGGTTGGTGAGAAAAAATATGATAATGTATATGGCTGAAGTATATGCGATCTACGAAGGTGTAAATCCTTTTGGTGTAAATCCTTCTTCGTTATAATATTTTATATTATAATCAAAGATCGCATATCTTTTTTTTAATTTTTATAAGCAATAATAAGTTATTATAAAAATATATATCAATACATTTTTGGAAGCCAACGCTCCTTATAACGTTCTCTAATTTTTAAGTAATGATAATTTCTAATGATATGCGGGAATTTCTCATTTAATTCATCCATTATTTCAATGAGTTTATCTATATTTTTCAAAATAAATTCTAGTTCTAGATCGGTATATCCAAAAGCAGTATTAACACACTTAAAGAATGGTTTATTTTGTAAATATTCGATTATTTTCCTTCTATAAGCATGATCTGTCAGAATTATTCTAACATCGAAGTATTGAAGATTAAATTTTGATATATCAATTCCAACACGGAAACCTTTGATTACACTAGATTTAATTAATTTCTGCAACCTATAATTTATTGTTTGTGAGGAAGTATTAAGTTTAGATGCCAAATCAATAAGTGGAATACGAGCATTTAACGATAAAGCATCTATAATCTTATAATCAATTTCATCGATATCTACTTTTTCTTCACTGCAGTTTATTGTAAATTTTACTCTATCGCTTTTTTTGATTTCGTCATGCAATAAGTATGATTTTTCATATTCATCAGCTTGAACATAAACAGATATAATTTTATTAGAGATATATTTACCAAATTTGTCAAGTATTTTATCTAGAAAATTATTAAATTCATAGATATTTTTGACCCATATGACCGCGCTAAAATCAATCGGTCCCGCTATCGAAGAAACGGCCCAAGAATTTTTATAATCAACAAAATCTTGAACAAGTTGTATCTTTTCATCCATAGAAATATCTTGAAAATTTAAATATACTCTAAAAACATTATACCCTAACTTAAATGTATCTATAACTGTCCAAAAATATTTGATGATTTCTTCCTCTTGCATCTGATTTATCCTGTAAGCAACAACATCTCTTTTTAATCCGACTTTTTTTCCAATCTGGGAATTAGATTGCCTACAATCTATATCTAATTCATAGAGAATCTTCCTATCCTTAAGGTCAATTTTAGTCATAACTAAATATCCTTTATCATAATTAATAGTTAAATATATAAGGATTTTTTGTATTGAAAAATGATGGGATGCCAATAGATGACAAGTAATTCAAAAAATATTTTACTAATTTCTATGCCTTTTGCAGAGGTTGCAATACCCTCGATACAGCTAGCCATACTTGAAAAATATTGCAAGGTGAGAGATGTTAAAGTAATATCTAAGCATTTATATCTAAAAGCTGCAGACGTTTATGGATTAAAATATTACAACTTTTTATTAAATAATCCTAGTAGTCCTTATTTTGCTCAAATATTGTTTTCAAAATATGTTTTTCCAAATCACTGGATGAATTCTGAAGACCAAATAAAAAATTATTTTAACAAAAAAATCAATGGAAATAATGATTTTCACTATGAGATTTTTGCCCAAAAAACAGAAGAGTTCTATAACCGGACTCTTTCAAATTTAAATTGGAATTTTTTTGATATTATTGGATTTACCTTAAATTATGGACAATTTCTTCCATCACTTGCTATCGCAAAAAAAATCAAGGAGAAATTCCCGGATAAAAAAATAGTGTTGGGTGGAAGCAGAATAGCAGGCGATATTGGAAAAAAAGTGTTAGAAGTGTTTGATTTTATTGACTATATTGTTTCAGGGGATGGAGAAGAATCACTTTATCAACTAGCAATAAGTGGAGAAACAAATTATGAAAAACCAAACTTTTGTATAGATTTAAATGAATTACCCCTCCCAGATTTTGATTCATTTTATCAAGATCTTAGCATGAGCTCAACAGAGGTTCAGCAATATTATCATGTTTATGGGCGCTTACCTATCGAGATTTCACGTGGATGCTGGTGGAATAAATGTACATTTTGCAACCTTAGTCTGCAATACAACAATTACAGGGAGAAAAAAGTCGAAAAAATAATAGAAGAAATAAATTGTTTATCTAATAAATACAAAATGTTGACGTTTCAAATAATTGGAAACACTCTACCATTGAAAGATTATCAACATCTTTTTGAAGGAATAAAGAAAATTGGAAAAGATTTTACATTTATTGCTGAAGCACGTGCTGGAAGGTTAAAAAGTAATGACTACAAATTATTAAAAGAAGCGGGTTTTACAACGATACAAACAGGTATTGAGAGTTTTAGTTCAAATTATCTTAAAAAGATGAATAAAGGTGCACGTGTAATTGACAATGTTGCAGCTTTAAAGTATTGTAAAGAAAATGGAATAACAAATAAATATAACATTATTGTCGGTTATCCCAACGAAGAAATAATTGATTTTGAAGAAACCGAGAAAAACATCCGACTTTTTAAACAATACCTTGACCCTCCAAAGATTGCACCTCTTGAAATTGGAGTGAAAAGTCATATCTTTCAATATCCTGAACAATATGGAATCGACCATTTAGATTTTGTAAATACAGATCAGGTCATGTTTCCTAGAGATGTACTAGAAAAAGGAATAAGTTTTTTTTATACCTTTAATAAAAAACAACTTCAGAATGAAAATCAATGGGGGCAACTGACAGAAGAATGGAGAAAAATACGTGAAAAAAATATACTTGAGGCAAATCAAAGACAAACAATAGTCGATCAACTAGTTTTTTACTATGTTGACGGCGGAGATTTTCTAAAGATTTATGATAAGAGAAACAGTGGAAATATCCTTGTTTATATGTTAGATGAATTAGAACGGGAGGTTTTTCTATCTTGTACAGATGTTATTTCTATTCAGAAATTAAGTGAAATATTTTCCAATATACCTGATTATCAATTAGCAGCTATGTTACATACATTTGAAAAAATAGGTATTGTTTTTAAAGAAGACAATTTATATTTGAGTCTACCTATAAGATATAACAACGTAATTAATAAAGAACTAGAGACAAGATTAATAACTTCCTTGGCTTAATTTTTTATTATTACTTTATCCACTATTCTTTTTATTCTACCTTATTATCAATTTTTTTATTTTAGGTCAAGTTTGAATAATATTTTTCTATATTTCAAATATTGTTTTTCCATAAACTATCTTATTTTATTTGAATTCCATCTCTGGTAACCAACGACTTTTATGAATTTCTTTGAAAACAAAAAAACCTTTTTTTCTTATTGTACCAGGAAATTTTTTATCTATATCATTACCTATTTTCATTAATTTTTCAATATTTTCAACAATAACTTCTATTTGTATATCTGCCCATCCAACACCTATATCTATATATTCCATGTATTGTTTGTTCATAAAATAATCTAAAATGGATTTTTTCTTTGAATAATCAGCAAGGTATATCCCAAGTGCAAATTTTTGTAATTGTAATTTTGATAAATCTATTTCTACTCTAAAAGCTTTTATTACTTCATTCTTCATTAAATTGTTAATTCTGTATAATACAGCCTGTGATGAGCAACCTAATTTTTCAGAAAGTTTAACAAGAGGTATCCTTGCATTTGTGACTAATTCATTTAATAGTTGATAATCTAATTTATCAATATCTACTATTTTCCCACTATAATTTAATTTATAATGAATAATATCCTTTTTTACATTTTTATCTTGAAGTAAATATGAATTTTTAAATGCAATTACTTGATATAATGGTGTTATAATATGACGTGAGAAATATTTTCCAAATTTTTCAAGTGTTTTATTCCAGTTGCTATAAAAGCGGTTTACATTCTTGACCCAAAAAATAACATCAAAATCTATTTCGCCTTTAAAAGATATTACAGCCCAAGTATCTTTATCTTTTACAAAGTAAGAAATAATTTCATCTCTTATTTTTGGACTTATTAATTTAAAATTTATATATATTCTAAAAACCTGATATCCTAACATATATGTATCAATAGCAGTCCAATAACCAGTGATAATTCCTTCATCTTCCATTCTTTTAATACGATAATTTACGACATCTCTTCTGAGTCCAACTTTTTTACCAATCTGGGCTTTTGACTGCCGGCAGTTTAAGTCTAATTCATAGAGAATCTGACTATCTTTTAAGTCAATATTTACCATAAATTCCCCTAATTTTTTACATATGTAAATTAAACACATGTATTTTAGAATTTTGAGAAAAAAATTGAAAATATTTTTTTAAAATATAAGAAATGCTTCAAAAAATATTAACTATTTTATAACGATATCTTACAATTTGTAACAATAAGATTATAAAATAATATAATATGAACAAAATTATTTTTATTTTTAAAACTTTTATAATATTTTCAATTTGATATGAAATCTTCTTAGAGAATGTTATTATTTGTTACATTTAATATAAATTATTGAAAATAAATTATGTTTTAATTTAAATGATTAAATGGAAAATTGGAGATATAATATGAATAAGAAGAAAATTTTTGGGATTAGTGCTGTCGTAATAATGATACTAGTTACAATTACTCCAGGAATAAACAGTATTAGACAAGAACTTCAAAATATCAATGATTTTAAAATTGAATCTGATAAATCAAAACTTAGAAATTGGGATTTAAAAGTCACTTTAAGCGATGTAACATTTTTATATTATGATGAAAAGGAAGATATTGCATTTTATAAAATAGTTTATATTATCGAAAATGTAGGGAATAATTACTATATTGGTTATCCAAAAACCATTTTGAAAGTTCATAATGAACAATGGGAAATTGCATCTTGGAATTGGCCTGAAATTTTGCCACTTAGATTATGGCCTGGAAAAAATAAAACAATAAATATAGTTCAACCAATAGATTATGAAAATGAAAGGTTTTTATCTGGAAAAACAGTAGATTTGGAAACTGGTATATATGATGCATCAGGTTCAGAAGACCCAAAACAAGGCAACAATATTGGAGTTAATTTTGGAAAATATTGGGAGAAAACTGGAAAATATTATATTCCATCAGAAAATCATTTAAAAGCAACCTTACCAAATGAAGAATGGATAGAAAGCTATGAAGTTTTTAATTTTCCAGATATAACAGTGAAAGTTCCTATATTTTCTGAAACATATTTAAAATTTGTATTACCGACCTTTTTAAGTAGTGAACGAATTGGATGGATAGGAGTTTTAATAAATTTTTTTATATCTGCCTGTAGAGCTTTTTGTAACTTTTCAAGAGAATTTTTTGATGTTGCTTCTTTGATTGCATTAACTGCAGGAGAATTATTTTTACTTCTAACGGAAATTATTGGAACAATTACAGCAGTTGCAAAAGGAAAAATTATTGTGACATTTGTTCTTGTTTCTAGTATATTTTCAACCATTTCCACAATTTCAGCTACACTTGGAAAGTTATTTGCAGAAATAAAAGAATTACCAATTGATCCAAACAATCCATTAAGAGTAGCTTTAGCTGATGCTGTTGATTCTTTTTATTCTTTTTTATCAGTTTATCCCTGGTATGAGGATGTTACAATAGAAGGAGAATTAAATAACTGTAGATCTTATGAAAAAATTAAGGTTAGTTGTAGAAATGTTACAGATAAAGATATTCCTGGTGGATCAGGATATCGAGAAATAGAATCTTTTAGTGTTAATACAACCTGGAAACTAAAATATTTAGATGGTTTATTTTTTCGTTGCTGTCAGGTGAAATTTAAAGGAAGTGAACACACCAACCAGAAATTAAAATCCCGAAGAATCTTTTCGTATGTTGCACCAGGGGGAACCTTAAAAATAATTGCAGGATTTAAAAATGCTCGATTTATTAACCAATTGCAATTAAATTTTTTACAGAGAATTTTTAGATTATTTCCATTTTTAAAACATATTGGATCTGCCACTCAATTTCAACCTTCTTTTGGTGAAATTTGAATGTATTTTTATTCATATTATCGATAATAGGAGGTGATAATATTATAAGAAAGATATTCTTATTTTTGGTTGTTATTTTTTTGGTTTTAATTTCAATTTCACCAGCAATTATTAGTTATAATTTAATAGATTCTAATGAAAATAATTCTAAGAATATATCTAAAAAAAATAATTTTGATTTTAATGAGTTTAGAAAATATCTTAGAAAAAATAAACAAAAACAAAGTTATTATTATAATAGTATTTATAAAAGAGACTATTCAAATGAAACTATATATGATCCGAAAATTACTAATTATAGTTCAAATGAAATTATTGTAGTTTTTAAAGATTTTATAAATGTAAATGAGCTAGAAAAAATCAATGTTGAAGGAATATGGTATGATATCGAGGACAGAATTCCCCAATTACATGCAGCATTATTAAAAATAAATAGAATAGATGCAATTGGATTCATAGAAAAAATTGAAAGAAAAAATTATATTGAGTGTGCTGAAATAAATCATTTACGTTTTCTAAATTATGTACCAAATGATCCATATTGGAATGAATCATGGGGACATAAAAAAATAAATTGTGATAAAGCCTGGGATCTTCCAAGTAAGATGAAGTATGCATGGTTAACAATACTAGATACCGGAATAGACGCTGATCATGAAGACCTCAAATCAGCAAATGTATATCAATGGGATTTTATTGAAAATGATGGAACCGCAGATGATGATACGGGTACAGGTCATGGAACAAATATAACAGGTATTGCTTTGGCACGAATAAATAACAGTATAGGAATAGCAGGAATTGCAGGTAATTCCCCTCATATAGAAGTTCTTAAAATATTTGATAAATTTAAGGTAACTACAACCTGGATAATTATTAAAGCTATTATTTATTCAATTGTTGCACATTTTCCGAATTATCCTTCAATTATATGCATGTGTTTTGGTAATAAAGATTATAGTTTTATTGAACAAAGCTTATTTGACACCCTAAGATTTGGAAATATGGGTATATTATTTATTGCTGCTGTTGGAAATTCAGGATGTTCAAATAGAATTGATTTTCCAGCAGGTTATAACTCAGTTATTGCGGTTGGTGCAATAAATGAAAGTGGAATTTTATGTAGATATCCTGGAAATTGGGGTTCAAATTATAATAAAAATAAAAGAGAAGTTGACATTGTTGCACCTGGAATAGACATAATTACAACAACTGATTCAGATATTTTAGGGAAAAAATACGGATATTTTAGTGGTACATCAGCTGCAACAGCATATATATCGGGTGTTGCAGCTCTTTGGTATGGAGCAAGAGCAACAATAAAAGGTTATAAAAATAGAAAAAATGAGCCAGATAAATGTGAAAAAGCTTTATTTTCAAATGCGCAATCAGTTGGAGATAAAGATCCTTATAAATATGGACATGGCCTTGTTAATGCCTATGAAACCATTCCAAAGGTAAAATCAAATACGGAAAAATCAAAAATAAATATTTTAAAATATTTTTTATTAAATTTTCCGCTTTTTAATAAAATATCTAAAAATATTCTAATTAAGGTATTATCAACCAATGATTTTTTAAATGGATTAGTGATTAATAATTATATTTACAAGGAAAAAAAAAATCTTGAATATAATAGGGAGGAAAGAACATAAATGAAAAAAAGATATATTGCTTTAATTATAATTTTTTTATTTCTTTTAGCAAATTTTTCTTCAGCAAATATTTTATCAATAAAAAAAATAAATAATGTTAAACTAAAAAATACAAATAATTTATTTTCTAATAATGAAATAATCTATGTTGATAATGATAATACAGAAGGCCCTTGGGATGGAACATTTGAGTATCCCTATCAATATATTCAGAACGCAATTAATAACTCATATGATGGTGATACTGTATTTGTTTTTAATGGAACCTACTCTGAAGATATTATTGTAAATAAATCTATTAAATTATTTGGTGAAGATAAAGAAACAACAATAATTGATGAAATAGGTAATAAAAGAGGTTTTTTAGTTCTTGCAGATAATGTTACAATTTCTGGTTATACCATTAAAAATGTATTTATAGAATGGTGGGATTGTTGTGCAATTACAATAAAAGCAGATAAAACAACAATAAAAAATAATATTATAACTAATAATATACGCGGTATTTTATTATATGAAGTATCAAATACAATAATAGAAAATAACACCTTTACTAATAACAATATTTTAATAATTGAAAAATCAGATCATAATAAAATAATCAATAACAATATTATAAAAAATACATTTCTCATTGTAAATTCTAATAATAATGAAATTTATAAAAATACAATCGAAGGAAAATATTGGACAAATGGTATTCATTTAGAACATTCTAGCAATAATTGCATTAATCATAATATTATCAAGAATTGCACTGAAGGAATTGAGCTATATTCTGAATATAAGAAGAGAAATACAGGGAGTAATAGAAATAATATTTGTTACAATCTTATAGAAAATATTCAATTTTGGGGAGTATTTATAGAAAAGGGGAGATTTAATAAAATTCATCACAATAATTTCATCAAATGTAGAATTAAAGCATTTATTATCAATGGTTTTTTAAATCGTTGGTATAGAAACTATTGGGATAGACCAAGGATTCTCCCAAAGAGGATTTTTGGTTTTAGTAACATAATCATTGGAAGATTTGATTGGTTTCCAAAACTTTTACCATACAAGATTTAAAAAATTCAATTATTATATCCATTACATTATATCTTAAAAGATAACATCTGTTAATATATAATCAATTAAAAATAGTAAAAATTACTTATTTAATATAAAGTATGTATTATTTGCATATTTAGTTACATATTCAGGTGCGAAAAAGATATTTATTACACCCACGGCTTGATAATATAATATGGGGGTCGATATAGTGTTTGGAGTTTTTCAATTCACCTCCTTCTGCAAATTTTGAGTTTGGAGACACTATATCGACACTCTTTGATATATAAAATTAATTGATTACCATTTATAATCAAAAATAAAACTATTTATAAATTAAAAATATGTTATTATTAATTCTTTTGAAAAATTATATTATTAAAAAATAGAGGATATTATAACAAACAAGCTTTATTTTTAGTGTTTTTTTAAAATAAATCATTTTTATAAAAAAAGACGTTTTCCTACAAAAGTAAAAAAATTATTACGATTTTAGAATTTTGTAGGATTTTTCAGTAAATGGGTTTTAAGTTTCCTTTTTAAATATTTTATTTGGGGTAAAAATAATGGATGAAAAAAAAATGATGGAATCATTCCAGCGTTCAAAAATAATTTACCCACATAAAAGTAACGTAAACCTTAGTATATATTGGAGGATGAATTAGATGATTTACCTATTTTTAATATACTTTGGAATACTTGGAGCTGGAATAAAATATATTGATTCTGCCTATGATGAAAAAACATTTAATAAAAAAATTGCCTTATGTTTTGCTCCTTTTCTAGGTTTATTATGGGCTTTTACAATGTTAATAAATCCTGTTGCTGCAACAATACTTCTAGCAGTTATATTTGGTGTTGTTTTAAAAGGAAAAATCGATAATATAGCCCACTTTATAGGATTGATTGTGATAGTTGCAATTGTCTTTTTTGCAGGTATTCAATTAATGATTATACCATTGGTCTTTTTAGCCTTAGCTGCTTTGATAGATGAATTTGGAAATGATTTTGTTGATAAAAAGAAAAATAGTATGGATACCTTAAAATTATATCACAGATTAATTTTTGCCTTTTTTGATCAGAGATGGACCTTAAAAATAGCGATTCTTATTCTTTCAATTGCAGGTGTTATTCCTTATGTTTTCTTCTTTTCAATGATGTCTTTTGATTATGCATATTTAGCTGTTCGCTGGTATAGTATATCAAAACAGAATATCAAATTATTATCATTTGATAAAATTCCTGAAAATATTGTTCAAGCTGCTTAAATAATATTTATTTCACATACATATGTAATTGCAGATTCATCTGCGAAAAACATACTTAAAGGTTGTGGTGTATTGAGAGAAAACTACTGGAGGAGAATCAATAAAAATTCTATAGGTGAATGTAGTTGTTACCGATTTATTACTTTCTAATCTCATATCCTCTTCTCGGAGCTGGGCTAAAATATATTGACGATGCCTTTGATGAAAAAACATTTAACAAGAAAATTGCGTTAGTATTAGCCCCTATTATTGGTTTACTCTGGGCATATACCATGATAATTAATCAGGTATCAGCAACGATTCTACTCTCAGTAATTATCGGAGTTTTTTTAAAAGGAAAAATAGACAATAGGGCCCATATCTTTGGTTTTGTCATTATTTCAGTTATTATTATTTTTGTTGGAATTCATCTACTGGTTCTACCCCTACTTATGCTTATTGCAGCAGTAATACTTGATGAGGTGGGTAATGATGTTATTGATTACAATAAAGAATATTTTAATGAAAAAAGGTTTTTCCAAAAGGGTTTTATCTCGTTTTTTGATCAAAGGTGGTTAACAAAGCTTTCAGTGTTATATATAGTTTTACTAGGGGTATTTCCTTGGTATTTCTTTCTTGCATTACTACTTTTTGATGGTGCATATTTAGTTGTCAGGATGTATAGTAGATCACAATCAAGGCTTAAATTAGTGACATGTTAATAATTTTGATAACATTTTTATTAAAAATAATAATAGCTATAATTTAAATGACAACTATCGAATGTGATGTTTTAGTTGTAGGTGCAGGACCTGCAGG
>CAYFVP010000161.1:0-4646 GCA_964346655.1 uncultured Thermoplasmatales archaeon | reverse complement strand
AAAAATACTCAATTTTCTAACTATTTAAAATTAACTATTCTGCACTTTTATTACTTCTTTTGCACTTTTATTTACGATTTTTCCTAATAAAAATGCAAAGCCCTCAATAGTCAGCCCTAATCCTAATCCCTTAAAAATTTTAAAAAGACAATGTTTATATATGAGGAGTTGGTGAATAACTCAAAAAGTTATTCATGAATAATCCCCATATTAAAAAAAAAATTGGGGTAGATTTTATTATTATGTAGAGGAAGGTAAATGAAATAAATCATTTTTAAAAAAATAATCTACCCCAATAAGGGATATTTATTTATAATATATATAAAATTTATGTAATAAATTATAACAATTTTTTATTTTATATTTTAAAATATCAAAAATAAGTCTCATATATAATAATTATTTTTTAATATATCAGGCATAAATTTTAGAATTTTTTCATAAAATTAATTTTAAATTTTCGAATTGAAAAAAATTGCATTTTTAACGAAACATTTAAATAAAAAAATTAAATATAAATATATAGCAGGAGTTGACATGCAACAGTCGGGACAAAGGGAGGGCATATTAATAAAAACATTATTGTACATAAATATTTTTTAAGCATGTGTTAAATTTTTTTTATATCATAATTATCCCTTTAATTGCCTTATAAATATGATTTTTGAATTTTGATAATTGCTTAAAAATTTTTTAATAAAATCTATAACAATATTTTGAAAAAAAATATAAAAAATTTCATGATTTGCTTTATGATAGAAATGTCAATAAATAAAAAATATCGAACGAATAGTGTGTATGAAGCAATTTTATCGAGGCGAAGTATTAGACGTTTTAATCAAAAACAAATTCCCATTGAATTATTAAAAAAGTTTGTAAATGCAGCAAGACTAGCACCTTCTGCAGCAAATCTGCAACCTTTAGAATATTATATTGTAAATAAAAAAGAATTATGTGGTAAAATTTTTAAAACATTAAGTTGGGCAGGTTATATAAAGCCTAAATGGACACCAAATGAAAGTGAAAGACCAACTGCTTACATTATTCCAATAGTTACTGATACTAGTAATAAATGGTATGTAAGAGATGTTAGCCTTGCTTCTGAAAATATTGTTTTAGCAGCTGAAGAAGAAGGAATAGGAAGTTGTATTATTTGTAAAGTTGATAAAGATAGATTACGTGAAATATTAAAGGTTCCAAAAGAAATAATTATCGACTCTGTTATTGCGCTAGGATATAAAGCAGAAATTTCTGTTGTTGAAGATTATGTTGATTCAGTGAAATATTGGAGAGATGAAAAAGATATTATGCATGTTCCAAAAAGGAAATTAGATGATATAACTCATATAAATAAATATTAATTTTTCAATATTTCTAACATTAGACAAAATACTTCCTTTAGAAATGATCGTTAGTTATTTGACAATCCCCTTAACCTTTTGTTCATGTGGAGGGCATTTATGAGGCAAGATTAAATACATTAAATATTTTCTAAAATTAATTTATTTCTTATTAACCAAAGAACAGCAAATTATATGTATAAAGGCTCTTCTATTATTAATGTCATAAGGAAAAAAGAAAGGGGATGGAGACGGCAAAAAGAGTTGATAAAAATTCTTTCTCAGTATTATTGACTTCTACAATATCAATATATTTTGTCTCACCATTTATAAAATCATGAAAATATTTAATTTTTTACCACAATATTTCAACAACAATTTACTCAATAAAATTGAATTACAAATGTTTATAAACAGCTTAATATATTAATATATGCTTGAAAAAAATATCTTGTATTATCTGTGGATATAATGAAGAATTAAGAATAGGAAAAGTCCTTAATGCAATAGTAAATCACCCGTTATTAGATGAAATTATAGTTGTTGATGATGGTTCAACCGACAATACAAGTAAAGAGGCTCTTAAGTTCAAAGGGATTAAAGTTATAAAACATAAAAGAAACTTAGGTAAGGCTTACTCAATGCTGGATGGTTGTAATAATGTTAAAAATGATTTTGTTATATTTTTAGATGCAGATTTAGTTGGTATAACAAACGACAATATTACGCAACTTGCTAAACCTGTCCTAACTGGTTTAGCTGATATGACTATGGCTGTTTGTAAATACAATATTTTTTTAAATGCATTAACATGCCTATTTAACAGCGAATTTCTAAATGGTGAAAGAGTACTCAAAAGAGAAATGGCAATAAAAATTTTGAGAAATGTTCCTGGATATGGTGCAGAAATAGTAATTAACCAATATTTTATAGATAATAACTTAAAATTCTTAGTAGTAAAGTGGTTAAATGTTAGATCAGCAAAAAGAAGAGAAAAAGTTAGTGTTAGAACTGGCGTCTATAGTCATATTAAAGGATTTAAACAAATGGTTAGCGTGATATCTCTACGTAATATAATTAAACAAATGTTTATCGTTGCAAAACTTTCTGCTAAGTATGAAAGAGAATTGAATAGTAGTTTATAACAATTTTTTAGTAGACAACATCTTTCTTTAATAATTTTATCCATTCACATCTAGTATATGGTTCTTTTTTGAAGATTTTAAGATAAGATTCAGGTACACTGTTAACTACTTCCCGCAGTTGACTTTTATCTTCATCAGTAACTACAGTGGGTATTATATTTAGGTTTCTGCTTCCGCGAATGATAATATTTTTACTCTTTTGTTCTAATTTAAAAAAGCGAAACATTCCTAATAAAACACTATGGTTGTTAATATCATTTGGAATAAAAAGTGTATAGCAATCCTTTTCCTTATTATATTTCTTCAGAAACTTCATCGCTCTATTTTCTATTTCTATCCACTGCAACATATATCTTTGAATTAATGTAATATTATCAATATTAACAGCTTTAAAGATATCTTCCAATCCTGTTAGAGCCCATCTATAAAATTTACCTCCATCATCTCTCTTATAGTATTGGAAAGGAAAATGCGATTTATCATGCAAAAGCTGTTTATTAGTTTCACTTTTTGCCACCTTAAGGGGATTTCGTATTAAATGGATTAGTCTCATATCAGGAAAAAACTCCATTGCTACATCACAAAAAGATTTTAGAAAAGCATGATTTGTTTCAATATATATGTCTTTCTTATGACGGGTTATTCTATTTTTCTTTATTAAAAATAGTTTTTTAATATCTTTAGTTCTTCCCTGAAAATACCAATAAATTGGTCTTCCAAACATATCTGGGAAGGGTTCATGTTTGTTTATACAATTTTTTATATTATACTTAAATATATCTGATAAAAATTTTGTACCAGATCGTCCACTTGTTAATACGAATATTTTAATCATAATAATCGCTTTTTTACTACATTCTTTAATCAAGGATTCAGCATTCTTGGTATAAGATGAATAATAAATGAATTAGTTAATTTTTATGGTTGTAATTAATTTAATTATTAATATCATAAAAAGAAAAAAACATAGCTTGATATATTATAGAAATCCAAAATCTTCACAAAAAACAACATCTAAAAAAGGCTTAATCCTATAACTTCTCATTATTTTCTTCATACCTATCAATTAAACTTTCTTTCTCCTATTAAGATTTTATTTATGCAGGGGAAGGGATTTGAACCCTTGGACCTCTTCAGGACAAGGCCCTGAACCTTGCGCCGTTGACCAGGCTTGGCTACCCCTGCGCAAGATTATAAAATAGAAATTTAATATTTTAGATTGTCGAGGTTTTAAAAATTTAATTTCCCCAACTAGGTGAAACTTCAATATCAATATTGTTTATAATCAAAGATAGATCTGGTAAATCTATATCTTCATTTTCGAAAAATGCAATTTTTAAACCATCATTTTCTGTAGTCTCTTCTATTGAATAATTAATTATAGATTTTGAAAGTTCTTTTTCAAAATATGATTTCCAAGCGTTTTTGTTTCTGTATTAATTGTTATATTTTCAATGTTGTTTATAAAGTATGATTCTGAATCTAAAAACTTGGCTTTTATGGGATAAGTTCCATAACCGCTTGCCGATGTTTCTTTTCCACTACCTGTGAGCTTTACAATGTTAAAGAATAAATCTTCAGTATCAATGACTGAAAAGGTTGGATTTACAACAATTACATCCTTAGAATATTGTTTTAAAATGAAAGCTCCATTTTCAAGTATAAGTGTTTGATCAATACAATATGCATTATATGATGAATATTTTAAAGATCCTAATATATAAAATATCTTTTCTCCATTTTTATTATCTAATCTAATTTTATAAACATTTGGTAAGACATTAATTGAACCATATGATCTCATAGATTTAGGGGTTCTGGTCATATTTGACCAACTCTAAAACGACCAGAACCGATCAAGATCAACTGAAAAAAAAGCAATATAAACTACTGAAAAAATGAAACAGAGATCATAATGAGAAGAATTGTCCCAAGGATTTCTGAAACTGCATTATTACTATTTTTTTATTTTTAACAAGTATATCACTTTTTTTCAAAGATTTTATTAATTTCAATTCAATTTGGTGACAATAAGATAAATTTATTTATAATAATAAATAAAATTTATTATACAATTATTATTTTTTATAATTTATGATATTGATAAGCAAAATATAAGTATTGGTTTATTTATTGCCTCCAGAATAAATATGGCCCGAGT
>CAYFVP010000160.1:0-73911 GCA_964346655.1 uncultured Thermoplasmatales archaeon | reverse complement strand
TTTCTCTACTCTTTAATTCATCAACAAAAATAAACGAATATTTCACACCAAGATCATTTAATAGCTTCTTTGTTTTTTTACACCAAACACAAGTAGTAAGTGCATATAATAGGATTTTTCCCTTATCTTTACCAGAAACAGTTTTCATATCAAAATGAACAAATTCTTGTTATAAAACAATAACTAAAAAACAAATTAAATACAACTAAAAAATAGTTAAACTCAATCTGAACATTGATCTAAAATGGCTTCATTTTAAGTTAAAAAAAGTTCAAATCTTGTCCCTTGTATTAGATTTTTTAAAAAGAAAAAAGAAGGTTTTTATAGAGTTCGTGGAAAATATCGCTGAGATTCTCGTCACTTTTCTCGTCGAGAAAAGGCGCAAAATTTCTGTAGTCATAACTAACTGGACCACAAGCCCGTATATGGAGGGAAATATGCTCTTTATTTTAGTATTTTTCTATACTTTCTGACAACGTTTTGTGAAATTCTAATTTCACGTTTTAAACTTTAAAAATAAGCAAGTTTTGTTATTATCATAAAAAACCAACAGTTATTTACATAACTTTTTATTATTTCATAAATATCGATTGGTGATAAAAAATCATTGAAGATTTAATAATTCCATTAATTACAATTGCTGCAGCTGAATTAGGAGATAAAACACAAATTTCTATATTGCTTTTATCGTCAAAAACAAAAAAACATTTACAACTTTTAATAGGAGCAATCCTTGCTTTTGCAATAGTAGATGGAATTGCAATTATTGCAGGCACATGGATTACAACAATTGTACCAATTAATTATCTAAAAATAATATCTGCAATAGTATTCATAATAATTGGAATTTTAATTTTAATCAGCAAAGATGATGAAGAAAAAGAAACTAAACAAAAAAATCCATTTACCGCAGCATTTCTTATAATAATTCTTACTGAATGGGGTGATAAAACACAGATTGCTGCTGCAATTTTTGCCACACAATACAATGCAATATTTGTTTTTATTGGAACAATTACAGCTTTACTAATACTTTCATTAATTGCAATATTTTTCGGTAAAATCATATACAAACGAATCGATAAAAAATTTGTTAATAAGATAGCAGGAATAATCTTTATAATACTAGGAATAACATTTATTATACTATAAAAAACATATTAATCGCTTTAACCTGATTTAATGCTTGATAAAAGTCTTTTGTGAAAATAATTATTTTAAAATAAAGGTTGGAAAAGTCAACTTTTTTTACTATTAAAAGAAAAATCGAATCTCGTTTTATATGATGAATTTAAGATGATTAATAAATATGAAAATTATACATTTTTCATAAAATATATTGACATTCGGAGGTAATGAGTAGATGGAATTGAGAAAAATAGCGGCAATATACTCAATCATCATTGGAATTGCTATGATAGGAATGTGGCTTTCCTTAATTACAACTAATCAGGTCCCAGAAATCAATTCCGAGCCAATTAGAATCTCATATCATTTAATTGGGGAATTTCTCACTGCAATAATATTGTTAATAGGGGGATTTGGGCTTTTTAGAAACCGTGGATGGGGTTTTCATGTATTTTTAGTATCTATGGGTATGTTGTTGTATACTGTAATTGTTAATGCTGGTTATTATGGACAAAAAAATGATATGATTATGGTTGGAATGTTTACATTATTTCAAATATTAACGGTTTTATTCATAGTTTTAAGTTTTTTCAAATGGAAGGATTTTAAAGCAAAATAAATGTTTCAAAAGCCATTAACTTACAAATCTTAAAATCTGACAAATAGAAAAAGATAAAACCGAAAAATAAAATCTTTAAATGCCTTTATTCTTTTTTAAATAAATAGTAATTATCTAAAACTATCTGTGTCTTATTTATATAATTTTAAAAAAGAAGAAATTTAAGGTGGCCTCAATGGACCAGGTGGTTCAGGTGGCCCTGGTGGTATTGGAGGACCAGGAA
Organism: uncultured Thermoplasmatales archaeon; assembly: GCA_964346655.1. Taxonomy (GTDB): domain Archaea; phylum Thermoplasmatota; class E2; order DHVEG-1; family DHVEG-1; genus CAYFVP01. The sequence continues at coordinate 71,941 of CAYFVP010000160.1, read as the reverse complement.
TTCCTGGCTCAATCGGTTCAAACCATTCGCAATATTCTTGGCAGCCTGTAGTACCTTTCATTTTACCTATCTTACAAGTTGGAATTTTGACAAGTTTATCCTTTTCTTTTAAATTTTTGTATTCAAAATGGGCACAATCAATTCGATCAACCATATTCTATCTCTAATGTTAATAAGTCATTGAAAAAGGTTGGTATTAATTTTTTTTATAAAAATTAGAGAGGTTCTTGTACAAAAACAATGATGATATCTTTTGGCGTTTTGTTTTTTATACACATAATGCATTAACAATTGTTAATTATTAATAAAATTTTCGGTTTTACAATAATTGAATTTAATTTTTTAGATGTTGTATCTACCCCTGAAAAACCAGATGATGATAGTAAATATAGAGAGTCAATAATAGGTTTATAAAGTTTTTTTAGCTAAAAGATATGCATCAGAAACTTGCCAAATCCAAAATATAATGCCATAAATACTAAAAATATCATGAAGCAGCCTCGGAAGAGTATTATCAAAAAAAGTAGCCGGAACCGAACTTGAAACAGCATAAGCACTTAACCATATAGCATTTAGATTACCAACAATAATTACAGCAATAAGAATCGCTGCACCGCGTTCACTTTTTCTTAAATAAATCTGCCCTAAACTAGGGACAAACAAAGATAATATACTTGCGATAACTGGCTTTCGTTTTATCATATACACCTCCTGTTTTTAAACAAATCAGATAGATCTATCATATAAAATAACTATCAAATGAATAAATTATTTGTATAAAAAAGTAATAACTAATCCACTTATTGAGTTTAAAAATAATCGAAAAGGGAATAAATAAATGCAAATTAGAAAAACAATCAATTGGATGCTAAAACTTCTGCTATTATTAATATTAGTTGCAGGAGCAATAGCATCAGCTATTTCCACTGTATGGACAGTTATTCCTGATTCATCAGCAAGCAAAGAAAGCATGTTAGGATACAAATCACATTGCTCTTTTGCACCAATAAGTACAATAATTTTAATACTGATAACTGTTGTATTTAGCTATATTTTATTTAGAACAAAATTTCTTAAATTATTCAGTTAAAATCCCATGTTATATAACCTTGAAAAAAATTGTAATTCGGTCAAATGATTTGATTAAATCTTATCCTTTTCTAATAGCCTTTTTAGGTTCTCTCCTTCTTCTTTCATATGCTTTATTGTTGCCTCCATCTGTTTCTTAAATAATTTTAAAAAGATTTTTCCAAACCGAAATGTAAGAGTTGCTGTAAAAATACAGCCTGAATTCGTGTTACTAAAAATAAATGAACCTCTTTTTACGATAATAGACGTAGGAAATAAAAAATCATATTCAATCATTTCGTTTTTTTTGATATTTGTTATGATAGATTTAAGACTATGAACTTTTCCATGTATATATTCTTTAGAAATTGCTTTAGATCCTATTTGAAATGAGTCACCATTTTTCCAATACCAGCTGATATGGTCTGGATGCCAAGATTTGTAATTTTTATCAATATTTATGAACCACTGAAATACATTTTCTGTGTTGGTTTTGATTTCTATTGAATCTGTTAATTTCTGCATTTTCAAACCTTTGAATATTTTAATTTTTTACATTATCAATAATGTTCTTATTATTTTATAAAATATACTTATTTCGAATCTCTGATATATGAAGAAACATCTGTAAGTTATTCTGGAACTCAATGTCATAATGAATATTAAATTACAATTAATTTGATAGGTTAAATTTTTTCCTTTATGTTTTTATTGTATTAAATAAAAATTTGCGATTTTAACCATTAATTGATAATCCTTAGAGAGACAATGTTATTTTAGTTAAATCCCACTGAAAAAATAATTTATATATTGACAATAGATATGTTGTAGAACTAGGTGGAGTATATGAAAAACAGAATTTATATGATTTTAATACTGTTAATGCTTTTATTCATTACAAATGCTGTTTCCCATGTTCCTATAACTGGTGGAGAAAACAATTCTCTTGGGACCGCAATAGAAGTCATAGAACCGACAAAATCCTGGGCGATATATGATGAAATACATGAACCCGGTGAGTCGAAATACTATAAATTTACTATAAAACAAGGTCAAAGACTAAAGATTTCCTTATTTGTCACTAAAAAAGATTTTACTCCAGGTGTTGTTGTAATGGGAAAAGGTTTAACATCTCAGGGATTATTGCCCAGCGGAGTTGAAGTACCAACTGGATATGATTACTTGGTTTTTGAAGGAGAAAAAACCACTAGTAGAGAATATGAACCATTCACACCTTCAAGTTATTACTTTACAGCAGATGTCGATATAAATATAACCAATACAGATGTTTATTACATCGCAGTATTTGATGAATCAGACTATGGCAAAGTTGGCATTGCTATCGGTTTCGTAGAAACATTTTCTGTAACAGAATGGTTACTGATACCAATAAACGCCATAAACATACATATTTGGGAAGGCCAAAACATCGCTTTAATAATTGCACCATTATATCTCACAATTATTATTGGAATCGGTATGCTAGTCTGGATAAGCAAAAAAGAACATAAGTTACAGTTAAACAATCACACGATATTAGGAATATTTGCTGCTTTTCTCTTCATCGGTAGTGGTCTTATGATATTAATGCAGATGATAATCGCCCTTGCAGGATCATCAGCAGATATCCTTGTAATAATAACTCTCATCTTTGGTTTATTACCAATTCTTTTCGGTATTTTATTAATTAGAACCTCCATAAAAATCGTTAAAGAATTAAACAAAAAGAACAGGGCAATACTTCTTGTATTAGGAATCTTTGGTCTTATCTTTTGGTCAGGTATTATAATAGGACCAGTTATAGCAATTATAACCAGTTTTTTACCTAACATGAAGGCTAGAAAAAAATAATAATAACTGGGATTGTATGAGAATTTGGGACATTTCTCCCGAAAAATTGTGCCAATATCATCTACTAAGAGAACACAGTGAGCAACATACTATCTGGTCAATTTTAACACAGAATAAAAAGGATTTTATAGAAATTTCGCCAGCAATATTATCACCCATAACTGACCCGTTAAATCACCCTATAGTACCTACAAATGTAAACTGTTATGGAAAAAAGTATAGTATAACTCAAAGCATGATTTTTCATAAACAGATAGCTTTACGTATACTAGAAAAAATATTCGTTTTTTCACCTAATGTGAGACTAAAACCATTAGAAAGAAAAAACACTGGAAGACATCTATTTGAATTTACACAGCAGGATTTGGAAATAAAAGATGCAAAAAGAGAAGACGTTATGAAGTTGTGTGAAGAGTTATTTATATCTATTATAAAATCAGTAAAAAAGAATTGTAAAGAAGAACTAAGAATGCTAGGGAGAAAATTAACAATGCCAAAGACTCCTTTTAAACAAATTACATGTGAAGAAGCATATCAAAGATATGGAGAAGAATTTGAGCAAATGATTTCAAAAACACATAAAGAACCTGTGTGGATAGTTGACCTTCCTTTAACGAATCGAGAGTTTTACGACAGAGAGGATCCTAAAAGACCTGGTGTGCTAATAGATATGGATCTTATTTATCCTGAAGGTTATGGTGAAGCCTTATCCGGTGGGGAACGTGAATACGAATATGACCGGATAATACAAAGAATACTTAAAAAAGGACAGAAGCTTTCACAGTTTAAAGAATATCTAACAAACGCCAAGGAGGATTTACTTCCATCTGCTGGATTTGGCATAGGAATGGAACGACTGACACGTTACATTTGTGGCTTAAAGAGAATTGAAGAAACTACTCTTTTCCCGAAGATTCCTGGAAAGCACTGCATCTAATTCCTTATCAAACTTTGTTTAGACCGTATTATTCCATATAAATAATAAGCCAAAACACAATGTTTCCAGGGTTTTTCAGAACTGGAGAAAACTTGTAATTTATTCTTTCGTAAACATCTTCAACTTAGTTTCAACTACTCCTTTTACCAACTTACCATCTATCCTATTTCGAGCAACCTCCATAACCTTACCCATAATAGCTTTAAACGAGCGGCCGTTTTTTTCAGGATTAGGATATCGGGCTAATACTTCATCGACAACTTTTTGTAATTCTTCGATAGGCATGGGTTTTATATTTAATTCAGTAATTGCCTTCTTCACGGTCGTATTAGGATTATCAGCTAAAAACTCCAGAATTGTCGGTACTGCTTCTTTACTAAATTTATTTTGACTTAACATTTCAAATAATTGATATAATCTCTTATCTGAAATTAAATCCACATTTTTACCTTTTCTTCTTAACCACTTCAGCGTCTCTTCTAAAGTCACAGCTACAAGTATTGGGTTTACATCTAGCGTTTCTACTATTTTATCAAATATTTTTAAATTTCGTGATATACAAAGCGATCTGACCAACGGTTTGGGAAGTCCGAGTTCTTCTAATCTTTTTTCACAATACCAAATACGTTCTGGTAAAACTTTCCTAATATGTTCTAAAGATTTACCTAATATTGGTGTTGGCGGTGAATCCGTATCAGGATACATCCTATTGGGACCTGGTAAGATCCGTTCGAAATCATTTGTACCATCTGAGAAAACCTGTCTGGTTTCTGAAGGTACACCAATTGTTGCATCTATTGCCCGTATTTTGATTTCTTCCACAGCCGTCTTAACATCAGTTTCATCACCCCAGACTAATACGATAGTATCTGTTGATTTGAAATTAAAAAGTTTTTCCAACTGATTTATCTCGTCAAAACTTATACCAAATTCTTCAAAATGATTGCTATACACAATATTTGGCATCACATCGAGACATGCGATAACTCTTATACGACCCGCAATCTCATCGCCAAAGGTTTTATCCTGTTGTGTATGTTTATCAAGTATACCTGCAAATAAACGAAGTACTATTCCGTAGATTTTACCTTTGCTCTTAATAACTTCTTTAAAACTTTCACACCTCGACTTCTTGAATATGGAAGTAACGTCTTGATATTCACTATGGAAAGTTCCTTCTGCTATACCACGCAATCTCAGATCATCACGGATATCAAGTAGAGCCTTTTGCCTTCTTGCCTCATTGGCCACTGCTTTTGCTATATATTGAAGCTTAGGAACCCCTTTAAGCTCAACCCTCGTACCACCATTAATACTTACATTTACATCCTGGCGGACACTTCCGAGGCCTCTTCGAACTTTACCAGTTGACCTTAGCAGCTGCCCTATAAGGCTAGCAACCTCACCAGCCTCAGCAGGGGTTTGAATATCTGGATAGGTTACAACCTCTACAAGTGGTATACTCAACCGGTCAGTTTTAAATATAATTTCATGCCCAACATCGCTTATTTCTCTACATGCATCTTCTTCTAAACCAAGTTGTATAATTTTTATCTTTCTATTTTTATAAGGAATCCATCCATCAACACCAATAATCCCAGTCCTTTGAAAACCAGTGGGGATGCTACCATCCAAATATTGTTTCCTACTAATGTGGATTTCATCCACAATATTACAATTAAGTAAAAGGGCGATCTCAAGAGCTATATTTAATGCCTGCCGGTTAAGATGAAAAGGTGGTGTATCATCCATCTCATAGGTGCAAACTGTATCATCATAAAGCTGGTAAATTACGTTCTTTTTAGTTTTAAATTCCATTAATGCTGTACCATCATATTCACCGAGTTCTGAAAGCGTAGGTCTCATATGACGCAGAATTACTGCACTAGGTTTATCCCTGTGCATTACTGCTCTACAGCGACAGAACAATTTTTTATCTGTAAATAATTGTTGATGAATTTCCAAACCGCATTTTAAACCTAAATTTCGAAAGTAATCTTCATTATCTATCAGTTCTTTTAACATCTTGCGGGTCAAAATACCATATCTATTATCTAAACATTACTGAAATGGAAAGCAATGCCATTATGAAATTCTGGAGTAAACTATATTAATTATAGTTCATTCCTCTTCCAGTTTTAATAAAAAAAATCCAAAAATTAGTTGAAAGTATTTATACATTATCAATAAGGTGATCCGTGTGACAGAAGAAGATATATACAAAGGTTATCGCGGTGCTGCAAAAAAGAAACTTAAAGAACTTGGTGTAAAAGTATGGAGTGATGTAATAATTAAATCAACTCGAGGCACATTCAATGGTATTATTCTCCCGCGAGCAGAAACCGAGGATGATCAACATATCGTATTAAAACTTCATAACGGCTATAACGTGGGTATAAAAACAAATTCAATTAAATCAGTAAAAGAAGTAGGATATAAAGAGGGCCATTATAAAATCCCTGAATCAGAATTCCCAAAGAATTCAAAAAAACCTAATGTTACTCTTTTTGGAACTGGTGGTACAATTGCATCAAGGTTAGATTATCGTACTGGAGCGGTTATACCCGCATTTACCCCTGGCGAGTTGTACGGTGCTGTACCGGAACTTGCAGGCATATGCAATCTAAAGACTGAGAAATTATATGGCATTTTCAGCGAGAATATGGGCCCAGAACAGTACATAACAACTGCAAAAGCTATTGGTAAAGAAATAGAAAATGGTGTTGATGGTATTATCATTGGTCACGGGACAGATACTATGCATCATACAGGAGCGATATTATCTTTTATGGTTCAGAAATCACCCGTGCCCATAGTTCTAGTTGGCTCACAGAGGTCATCTGACAGACCTTCAAGTGATGCCGCGCTTAATTTAATCAACGCTACAAGAACTGCTGCCTATTGCGATATTGCTGAAGTGATGATATGTATGTTCGGACCAACAAGCGACCAATATAATTTACTCCATCGAGGCACACGCGTTCGGAAAATGCACAGCAGCTATAGAAGTACTTTCAGAACTATCGGCGATATACCGCTAGCAATCGTAACACCTACAGAATTCAAATATTTAAGAAAAGATTATAACAAACGCAGAAAAGACAGAGACGTAATAATAGATACAGCATTTGAAGAAAAAGTAGCAATCGTTTACTATTATCCTAATATGTTACCAGACATAGTTGAATCACTTATCGACCATAAATATAAAGGTATAATTATAGCTGGGACAGGTTTAGGTCATGTAAACAAACCCTTATACATACCTTTAAAGCGTGCAATTGACGAAGGAATCGCAGTATACATGACAGTTCAGACTCTATGGGGCTATGTTCAGATGTATGTTTATGACACAGGACGTGATTTATTAAAAATCGGTGTGGAACCCGCAGAGAACATGCTGCCTGAGGTTGCCTACATGAAACTGGGTTGGGCATTAGGTCATACAAGTAATTTAGAAGAAGTTAAAAAGATGATGCTAACGCCAATTGCAGGAGAAATTACTGAGAGGGAACCACATAATGGCTACATCATTCTACAAGGTGGCATCCCTGAAGTTGACAAGTTTGTCAATAAATATATGAGATAAGAAAAAATTCTCATATAATACCAGAGATATTAAAGAAAAAAATGTTAACATAACTACTTTGTTATAAACCCCTTCTCCCTACAATGTAAATGGAGATATGCTACAAAGGATGATTATGTGCTCAATATGTCTCCTGTGAAATTAGGGTTTTAAATTTTTTGGTCGCCCATCTTCTAACAATTAAAATAAAACCTATAGTCTAAATCTGTAATTTCACCTGTGTAGCGACGCCATTCATTTGTTTTTTTCTCGACAAATAGATCAGCAGCGTCTCTTCCAATTCCATCAATAAGGATTTTATCCCCCTGAAACTCCTCAAGTGATTCCATCAAATTCGTTGGCAATCGCTTGATTCGATACTTCTTTATTTCCTCATCGGTCATCTTGTAAATATTTCTAGAAATGGGTTCATATGTGATTTTTTTCTTGATTCCATCTAAACCTGCATAAATAAGAGCAGCAAAAAACAAGTAAGGATTAGCAGCGGGATCTGCATTTCGAACTTCAATATCTACATCTTTCTTTGCAGGGATTCTTATTAAACTACTTCTGTTGTATTGATCCCAAGCTATGTAAATCGGCGCCTCAAAATTTGGAATCAACCGTTTATATGAATTCAGCGTAGGATTTCCTAATGCGGCGATACCTCGAGAGTGTTCAAGGATACCTCCAATAAAATACAGCGCGGTCTGACTTAAACGATACGGGTTATTTTCATCAAGAAACATATTTCGCCCCTTGTTGTATAATGTAATATGGGCATGCATCCCGCTTCCAGCTTCTTCTGAAAGAGGCTTTGGCATAAATGTAATATCTATGTTGAATAACGTTGCAAGTTCACGCGCTACATACTTAAAATAACTGCAGAAATCTGCTGCAGCAACTGCCACTAATGTTTTAACTTCTATCTCGTGTTGAAATTTTCCTTTTTCATGATGATGATATTTTACCTGATATCCGCTCTCAATCAAAATATCAGATAATTTTTTCCGATATTCCTTTAAATCGTCCGAGGGCGGAGAAGAAAAATATCTTATGCTCTCTCTAATTTTACTATTGTGGTCCGGAGACTTGTTAAAGCAACAAAATTCTATCTCAGGCGAAAACATTACTTGATCGTATCCTTCAGTTTCCGCCTTTTTTATTGCTTTCTTAAGGATATTTCTTGGATCAGCACGATATGGATTGTGTTCTGTATCATAAAGATCGGCAAGAATCATGGCTTCATCTTTTTCAAAAGGTAGAAGTTTAAATGTTCTTAGGTCAGGAATAGCAATCATATCAGATTTTTCCACTTTGCGAAATCCCACCGATGATCCATCGAAATTAATTCCTTTAGATGGCACATCATCTTCCAAAAATCGATTGGCAGGAATATGAAGAACACGCAATCCACCCAGGATATCGGTAAAATGGATTTGTATCCAGCTGATGCGCTTTGTTCCTATAAGTTCCTTAATTTTTTTATCATTCATCAAAGGGGTTTAAATAATCTATATGTTATAAATATTTTCATACAAGATCCATCCACTAATAAAAGTCATAATAGTAAAATTTTCTCATATTCTTCTTAAAATACTAAAAAGAAACAAAGGGTCTTTGAAATTTTTCATGGATATTTTTGACTGTCTTTTGTATTTTAAGAAAAAAAAAGATTGATTTTATAGAGTTCGTGGAAAATAACGCAGAGATTCTCATCACTTTTTTCGTCGAGAATCGTCATTTTTTTCAGATATCATAACCAACTAAACCACAAGCCTGTATAAGAATGGAAATATTCTCTTTATTTTAGTATTTTTTATGCTTTCTGACATTGTCTAAAACGTTAAAAATTTGCGAGTCTTGGTCGTTATCATATGGGACAGTTTAAATCCCGTTTTTCTTAGCAGAAACCAATATTTGTCTGATGGATGTAAGAATAAACGGGGATAGATTTTAAATCTAGATAAGTTATAAAAAAATTAAAACGTAAAACCTATATCGTTGAAGCAGCTTCTGCTTTTGTTTATGATAAAATCCAATCGATTCCTTATGATTCCACATTATGGGGATTCTCAAGACCCTATTGTACGAGCCAAATATGGATACCTAGAAGCCACAATAAGTATTCTTGGGAATACTTTGCTATTCTTTTTAAAATTATTCTTAGGATTATTTATCAATAGCATAGCACTAATTGCAGATGGGGTTCATTCACTATCAGATGTTTCTACTTCTGGGGTCGTAATCTTTGGATTTCGAATAGCAAAAAAACAACCAGACAAAGAACACCCGCATGGACACGGAAGAGCTGAATATATCGCAACGTTAATCATCGCGACTTTATTGATTATAACTGGCTTTGGTTTTATCCAACAATCTATAGAAAGAATCATTGCCCCCCAGAATATCACCCATCAAGAATATGCAATAATTATCTGTGTAATTGTTATGGTATCTGGAGTGTTGAAAGAATTAATGGCGCGATTTTCCTTTGCTATATCAAAAAGAATTAAGAGCGATGTGTTGCGTGCAGATGCTTGGCATCATAGAAGCGATGCAATTTCCTCAGTTGGAGTTGCTATAAGCATTATTGGCTTTAGATATGGATTTCCTATTTTAGATCCAATTTTTGGTATAATCGTATCTGCAATAATAATTTATGTAGGTATAACTCTCATCAAAACTTCATCCAATTTCTTATTGGGTCGATCACCTGACAAAAATACGGTAGAAACAATCAAAACCATAGCACAGTCCACAAATGGCGTAAAAGGCGTACACGAGATATCATTACACGATTACGGAACAACAAAAGTTATTACACTCCATGCCGATGTTGACAATGATTTAATGCTTGAAAAGGCGCATACTATTGCCGATACACTTGAAAATAAAATCCAGGAAACGACAAATTGTTCTACCATTATCCATCTAGAACCCAAAGAAAAGCATATTGATACGAAGACAAGAAAACGAATCATCAAAAACATCTTGAATAAACAAAAAGAAATCATATCATTTCATAAAATCCATATCATCCGAGGAACAGAAAACGACGATATAAAAATGCATCTTATTGTTGATAAAGACTTGTCAATACAAAATTCGCATGAATTATGCCATAGATTAGAGTCAAGTCTTCAAGAAATATATGGCTCTTGTATAGTGGATATCCATTTTGAACCCTGTGGTAAAGATTGTAAAATATGTACAATATCCTGCCAAAAAAGGATAACTTAAAAATAGATTTCTTTAAAAAAATATTATAGATATGAACGTGATGGTCGAAAAAAGAGCACTTGGAACTTTTGAAAAATATCTAACGATCTGGGTGGTAATATGTATTATTGTCGGCATACTATTTGGAAAAATCTTTCCAGGAATAGCAGCATTTTTAAATGCCTTACAATATTTTCAGGTTTCTCTTCCCATAGCAATTTGCTTATTTTTTATGATTTATCCGATTATGGTACAAATTGATTTTAGAAAAGTAGTTGAAGTAGGGAAAACACCGAAACCTGTTGCACTTACTCTTCTGGTGAATTGGGCTATTAAACCATTTACTATGGCTTTTTTCGCATGGTTATTTATGAGTATTATTTTTTCCTCTTTTCTTGATGCAGAGTTGACATCGAGTTATACTGCTGGGATGATTCTTCTTGGTGTAGCTCCTTGTACGGCTATGGTGTTAGTCTGGAGTTATCTCTCAAAAGGTAACATGAGTCACACCCTTGTCATGGTAGCAATAAATTCATTGACAATGCTCTTTTTATATGCACCGCTTGCAGGATTCTTATTAGGTGTTACAGATATAAGAGTTCCATGGGAAACTATTGGGTTATCTGTGGGGATCTATGTCGGTGTTCCCCTTATTGCTGGGTATATATCACGTTCACAATTAATTAAACGAAAAGGCAATGAGTGGTTTGAAAAATCCTTTGCACCCTTATTACATTATGTCGCGATTATTGCTCTATTAATAACTCTAATTCTTTTATTTAGCTTACAGGGAAAAATCATCTTTGAGCAACCGCTCATCATCGGCATGATATTTATACCGCTATTTATACAGAATCAAGTGATTTTCTGGCTAGCATATTCCACAGCAAAATTGATCGGCTTAACTTATGGGGATGCCGCACCATCTGCGCAGATTGGTGCAAGTAACCATTTTGAAGTTGCCATTGCTGTAGCTATAATGCTTTTTGGTCTCTCCTCTGGAGCAGCCCTAGCAGCCGTAGTTGGTGTCTTGATGGAAGTTCCTGTTATGCTGTTGCTTGTAAAAATCAGCTTGAAAACGCAACATTGGTTCAAAAACTTTTATTGATATATTAAATATATATATGAAAATATGTCTGATGTAAAGAAGGTAGTAAGCAGGGTCACAAGGTCAAAAAAAGTTGCTAAAACTAGTTATAACAAGATAAGTCGCTTTTATGACTTAATAGCCAATCGGTTTGAAAGTAAATATAGAAATATTGCTTTAAGAAAACTAAAAGCACAACGAGGAGAGAAGATTCTCGAAATTGGTTTTGGTACTGGAGAATGTTTGCTTGCTCTAGTTAAATCAGTAGGAACGGTAGGGAGAGTCTATGGGATTGATATTTCGGAAGGAATGATTAACATCACATACTCAAAGATTAGGAAGGTAGGGTTACACGAACGAGTGGATTTAAAATGTAGAGATGCGGTAAATCTTCCATATGAAAATAATTTTTTTGATGCTGTTTTTATGAGTTTCACGCTTGAGCTTTTTGATACCCCAGAAATTCCTACCTTGTTAAAGGAGTGTTATCGTGTTCTTCGAAACGGTGGACGTTTGTGTGTTGTTTCGATGTCGAAAAAGGGAAAAACTAGCGTAATGACAGAGTTTTATGAATGGTTGCATAAGAAGTGCCCAAAATACTTTGACTGCAGACCAATCTATGTTCAGGACGCATTACAAGATACGAGTTTCCGAATCCTCGATATAACAGAAATGTCGATGTTTGGATTACCAGTTGAAATTATATTGGGGAGGAAGATATTGTTTTAGTTTACAGTTTTAGCGAAATTATTTTCAAAATCTCAAAATATCTATGGTATTTTTAAAAAAGAAAAGAAGGGTTTTATTTAGTCCGTGCAAAATATCCCAGAGATTCTCATCACTTTTCTCGTCAAGAATCACCGAATTTTTTCAGATGTCATAACCAATAGACCACAAGCCTGTGAATGTAGGGTAGGAATATCATTATTATTTTTGTAATTTACTAGTATATTTTTTTAAAAAATTATCTACATATTCAACTGTATATCTACCTACTAAAAATAATAATAAACATTGTTTCCATTCTTAAAAGACCTAAAAATAGGACGGGATGTGTTTGAGTAAAAAAAAACAAAATTTCTAAAAATACCCGCAATAGAATAATTAATAGCTTAAAAAGAGAAGATGAACTTGATGAATTCACATTTGATTTATGGAAGAATGAACTAAAAAGAGATTTACCAAATTTTTGGGAATCAATAGGAGATTTGAAGAAAAAATAATATTTTAAAACTCAATTAATTTTATTATTACAAATTGATTTTTATTAAAAATTATATACATATGATGTATATCCTTATTTTATGGACTATAAATCACCAAGACTCACTGTGGATGGGGCTGTTTTAAAAGACAATAAAATACTTTTAATTAAAAGAAAAAATGATCCTTTTAAAGGGAAATGGGCTCTTCCTGGAGGATTTGTAGAATATGGAGAAAGGATTGAAGATGCTGTTGTAAGAGAGGTTTATGAAGAAACAGGTCTAAAGACAATTATAATAGGTCTTATTGGTATCTATTCAGATCCTTCTAGAGATCCTAGAGGTCATATTATTACTGTAGTTTACCTATTAAAGATTGAGGAAGGTGAGATTAAAGGGGGAGATGATGCAAGTGATGCTAGATTTTTTAATATGAATAATTTACCTGAACTATCATTTGATCATAGCCTTATTTTAAAAGATGTTGAGAGGAGATTAGATATAGATGTTTTGTCCTAAATGCAAGGCTTTAATGTATCCAAAAGACGAATTTTTTGTATGTAATAAATGTGGTTTTAAGAAAGAGAAAACTGGAAGTTCTGTTGTTGTTTCAAAACAAGAAAAAAAAGAAGTAACAATTATTGAAGATAAAGAAGTATCTAATGTTTTACCTAGGACAAAAATTACTTGTCCAAAATGTGGACATAATGAAGCTTTTTGGATTCTCCGTCAGATGAGAGGAAGTGATGAACCTGAAAGCCGGTTCTTTACCTGTGTTAAATGTGGTCATAGATGGAGAGAAGAGTAGAAAAGTTTTATATATAACCAAATTTAATATATAATAGGAAATATATCTTATACAATTTAAAATCAATTATGGTGGAAAGCCAAATGCATAAATTTAAAAATAAAATATCTGTAATTTTAGTAATACATATAATAATTTTATCTGGTATTTCAGCTGCATCAGCAATTGATATAAAAAATAAGAGTTTGACTTGTGAAGAAAAAAAATCAAATGTAAAAGTTGAAACTGTAACCCTTTTTCGTTATGGTCTAGACGGATCTGAAACACCATTTGAATTTGAAATTCAGATTATTGACGATGTAGATTTATATGAATTAATTGAAAAAAAATGTGAAGAATTAATCGAACAGGATTTTGAATTTCAAAAATTGCTCGATAATAAAAGCAAATTAAATTTTTTATCAATGGTTAGATCAAAAGGTAGAGGAATTCACTTAAAAATTGCACCCCAATTTATTTGGCCTGTTAGATTTAAATTGTTTCCTCTTCTACCACCATACATATTTAGGAGGGTAAGGATTCCAATTATTTATTGCAGATATTCAAGAGATTCAAATGCTTATACAAAAGTAACTCCTTTAGTTAGTGGAGTTGCCAAAACCACACGGGAAAGCCACAGCGTTTTATCAATCGGTTTCTATGGTTTTAAATGGTGGATTGGTAGTATATCATTTTTAGGTTTTGTTTTGCGGTCTGGTTTTGTAGGTTTTTCCCTTTATACTAGAATTAAAGAAATGTAAATATTTGTTAAAATACCGGCATTGTTATAAACATAAAATGTATTTAATTTTTAAAAAATCACTGGTAAATATAGCTAAAAGGGGAGGAAAAAATATGTTTAATGCCAAGGTAAAATCAGAGGTACTTAAAGGAATAATTGATGTAACTTCTCCACTTGTAAACGAAGTTAAATTCAATATTTCACCAAAAGGAATTTCACTTCGGGCAGTTGATCCAGCACATGTTGCAATGGTTGACTTAAATATAAACAATAAAGCCTTTGAAGATTTTAAAGCAACTGAGATGGAATTAGGAATTGACATGGATAAATTTAGCAGTATCATGCGTCTTTCAAGTGCAGGAGATATAGTGATCCTTGAATATGATGAAGATTCTAATCGACTAATTGTAAAAATAGGAAATCTTGTTCGTAAAATTGGACTTATTGATACAGCAGGCATGCCAGATCCAAAGATGCCAAATTTAAATCTTCCTGCAAAAATTGTCTTAAAGGCCTCAGAATTAAATCAGGGAGTACGTGCATCAGAAGCAGTTTCAGATCATTTAGCATTAACCGTAAATAAAGATAATTTTGAGCTATTTGCCGAAGGTGATACTGATACAGTTAATCTGAAACTTCCTAAAGATTTACTTGTAGAATTAAATACAAAATCTACATGTAAAAGTCTTTTTTCTATTGATTATTTTAGTAATATGATTAAACCAGTTCGCGGAGAAGACCCAATAACAATAATGCTGGGAAACGACAATCCTATCAAAGTTGAATTTGATATAGCTGATAATAAAGGCCATGTAACATATCTACTTGCACCTCGAATCGAATCAGAGTAATAAATTGTTTTTTGAGGTGTAAATTATTCCAAAATTAAATAAACGTCAAAGGTACATAGGTTTTACAATAAAAACAAAAGCTAAACATATAAGTCTTGATAAAAAAGATCTTTTTTTTGAAATTAAAAAAATATGTAAAAATAAATTAAAAAAAGATTATAAAGAAATGGGATTAAAATTAATAAGATTTGATGGATTTTGGGGTATTGTTAAATGTAATCACATTGAAAAAGAGAAAACAATTTCTCTGTTACAATCAATAAAAAAAATTAAATCAAACAAGGTTCAAGTGCAAACGGTGGGAACTTCTGGAACTATAAAGACATTAAATAAAAAATTTAGACATAAATAATATTATTTTTTAAAATTAAAACAAAATTATGCAGGTAAATATGCATGTAAATATACAATTGAATAATCATATTAGCGATAAGTTATTAAAAGAGTTAGTTATTAAGATATTTTGAGTTGGATGGGATGCAAGATGAAGATACGCTAGTTACTTCTCCAGATACCCTCAGACCTCTAGTTATAAGATCACTTCGGAGAAGTAATGTTAGAAAAAAAATCGCAGATTATTTATTTGAAATAAGTCCAAGTGGTAGTTATACCTCAGATATTGCATATAATATTAAAACGACTCCAACAAATGTAATTGGGGCAATTAGAGGTATGAATTCAAGATATAAAGATGATGAATCTCTTATTAGTCTTAATATTGTTGAACAGGTCGAGAGTTCTAAAAACGTTAAAATCTATCGATTAACAGAATTTGGCAAGGAAATAATTCAATCAATGAAAGAAAGGAAATAAAAATTTATTTCATTTTTGTTATTCCCAAATTATTACCCCTTTATTTGATATATGATAAAATTCATCTTCTAATATTTTTTGATGATTACTTTCTTCATTTGCTAAAACATTAAAAATTTTTTTTCCTTCTTCATCGTTAATCATTTCAGCGATTCTTTCATACCTCTGACAAGCTTCCTTTTCTGATTTTATCGCAAGATCTAATATATCTATAATTTCATCTTTATTTGGTTCTAATTCACCTTCGATTTCAGATTGAACCGATGGAATTTCTTGGCATGGTTCTTCACAAGTTATTTTTTCATCATTTGTAAGATTATCAATTATTTTTTTAACTCTATTATAATGGTTTTGTTCAAAGTCAGCAAGCTCTTTAAAAAGGATTTTACCTGCTTTACTTTGTGCCTTTGATGAAGCATATAAATAAAATTTCTTTGCTTTGTTTTCACTATTCATTGCTTCAATAAGTACATCTTTAATATTTTGTTTAATCAATATTTTCACTTCCTGATTATTTAAACTAGGGTATTTTCTACTCTTTTAAGAATATTATCTAACTAAAAAGAAAAATTTGAAATAAGAATCAGTGGAATTTAATAATCTTTAATTTTATAAAATTAACTTGGTTTATTTCTATTTAAAAGAATAAGGATTTTTAATAAAACTAACAATTTACATATTTTAAAAATTATTTTTTTAATATTGTTAAGCCTCCTTCATCTCAGAATAATCATCCACAATTTATAAGTTTTTTATGAAAATGGTTTATTAGAATATTAAATAATAATCGAAATACTAAAAATAAATTGATATAATCATATCAAAACTTTTTAATAAAAGGTTCTTTGGAGTACAATTTAAAATTTTATTACAAACAAATAAAATTTTATCCAAAAATAAGAATTTGTTCATATTTTGACCAGAAAACTTTAATATTAATATAGTATATTTATAATACTAATGAAAATATTTTGGGGGTAAAAAAATGAGGAAGATATTACCACTAATAATTGTAGGAATTTTAGTCCTGAGCGGACTTGGAGCTGTTGCCATACTCAATGAAGAATATAAATATAAAGCATTGACAGTTAATTTTTCAGAGCCTATCATCAAAACCGAAAACCAGTTTGCTACTATTAATTTTGATGAAGCTAACACTTTTTTAAGAAAACAAGGAAAACCCGTGCTTCCTAGTTACATTCATACATTCTCATTTCCATTTGGAACAAAAATTAGGAAAGTAACATGTGAATTAAATAATTACCAAGAGAAGACATTATCTAATATTATAATGCCATCACCAATATATGCGGCAAATTCAAGAACTATAGTAAAAAACGAATTAGAATCAATAAATTATGGTTCAGATCCTTATCCAGATAAATGGTTTGATTATGATATAGGATGTGGACTAAATGGAAGAGATTTAAATATTTTTGTAAAAACAGAAGTTTTTCCAGTTAAATATTATCCAAATGAAAATAGAATAAAATGGGCAAATGACGCAGAAATAATCGTTGAATATGAACTACCCATTGAACCAATAATTTTTGATGATGAATATAACTTTATTGTTATTGGCCCAGCTGAATTTAGTGATGAACTAGCACCATTCGTTGATCATAAGATAAATAGAGGTATTTCAACGATTTTTGTCAGTTTAGATGATATTTACACTGGTGTCCATTTCCCAGCAGATGGAAGAGATGACGCTGAAAAGATCAAATATTTTATAAAAAATGCTATGGAAAATTGGGGAACAAGTTATGTGCTCCTAGTCGGAAGTTGGGACGAAACTAATCATAATTATCAGTTAGTTCCAGTTAGAGAAACACATGTTTATATTAATCATCCAACTGATCCGGATGCTGAAATATTTATAAGTGATCTTTATTATGCAGATATTTACGATGGAGACATGGAATTCTGTAGTTGGGATTCTAATAATAATGATGTCTTTGGGGAATTTAACTGGAGTGTATATAACTATTACGATGAAGTGGACCTTTATCCAGATATATTTTTTGGTAGACTTGCTTGTACTAATAGTGACGAGGTAATTACCTGTGTCAACAAGATAATAAAATATGAAAATGACGCTGCATATTCACAGGAATGGTTTAAAGACATGGTTGTAATCGGGGGTGATACTTGGGTTCCTCCTGGTGATTATAGTGGTATTCCTGAAGGAGAATATATTATTGAGCATGTAATAGATGTAATGTATGGTTTTGATTTTAATGAAATATATGCTACCAACGGTAGATTGGGTACATGGGTACCACCTTATGGATGTGGAGATATTACCAGTTCTATCAATAAAGGGTGCGGATTTCTTGAATGGTCTGGACATGGCAATTTAAATGTTTGGGCCACACATCGATATGAAGGCAGTGAACATAATTGGATACCTACACTACCCGGTCACTATACTAACGGCGATGTTAAAAATCTTAACAATGGAGATGAACTACCTATTGTAGTAGTAGGAGGATGCTCCTGTGGAAAATTCAACCGTGATCGTGACTGCTTTGCATGGTCTTTTCTTTTGAATCCAGATGGAGGAGGCATTGCTGTTATGGCTGCTTCAGGATTATTATACTCAGATAATGGTACTAACACTACGAAAGTAGTTGCAGGATTAATCGAGATTAATTCATTCAAATCTTATAAAGAACTGCATGCATTAACATTTGGAGAGATGTGGGCATGGGCAATTAAAAAGTATATT
This sequence comes from uncultured Thermoplasmatales archaeon, assembly GCA_964346655.1. Lineage (GTDB taxonomy): Archaea > Thermoplasmatota > E2 > DHVEG-1 > DHVEG-1 > CAYFVP01. Next base: position 53,082 of record CAYFVP010000160.1, on the reverse strand, counting down.
GACATGTGTAATTTGGAATTAGAAGATGAATTTTGCTATGATTATAAAACAATGGAACAATGGCAGGCATTTGGAGACCCAACACTTGCAATTGGTCCAGAATCACAACCACCGTTAAAACCAAATCGACCAACTGGTCCAACAGAGGGAAATCCAGATAATGAATATACCTTTTATGCGCTTACATCAGATCCCGATGGTGATGACATCTCTTATATTTTTGATTGGGGAGATGGTTCATTTAGTGATTGGATTGGACCGGTTGAATCGGGTACACCTATAAGTGAAAATCATACATGGACTGTTGAAGATAAATTTGATATCAGAGTTAGAGCTCAAGATACACATGGAGACATAAGTGAATGGTCAGATCCATTAACAATCAATATACCAAGGACTAAAGTAGCTAATCATAACATCTTTTTAACTCTGTTTGATCGTTTTGTTGATCTCTTTCCAGTAATAAAAATTGCCTTACAATTCTTGGTATAATAATTAAAACAATCTCTTTTTTTTATTTTTTTAAAAAATTTATTTTAAAAGGATTTAAAAATATTTTATTAAAAATAAATATTAATTTAATATTGTACAGTTTTAATAAGATATAAAACAAAAGTTGTATTTATTAAAAATTGTACAATAGTTAATGAAAATATTACAAAAATATCAAAATATGCATGTTTTTACCCGAAAGATTTAATATTATAAAACCTTATTAGTATTATAAAAAAAATATTCGGGGGTAAAAATATGAGAAAGATATTACCACTTATAATAGTAGGAATTTTGGTCCTTAGTGGACTTGGAGCTGTTGGAATACCAAGTAACGAAGATTTTAAATACAAAAATATCTCAGTTAGTTTTTCAAATCCAACGATAAAAACTGAAAACGAGTATGTTTCATTGAATTTTGATGAAGCAAATGCATATTTTATGGATGATGGGAAACCAATGCTTCCTAGCTATGTTCATACATTTTCATTTCCATTTGGAACAAAAATTAATAAAGTAACTTGTACTTTATCTAATTTTCAAGAAAAAACACTTACCAATGTTATTGAACCAACACCAAAATGTGCCCTTACCAGTCAGAAAATTGTAAACAAAGTATTTGAACAAGAACAAATTGACTATGGTGTAGATCCGTATCCTAGTAATCATTTAAATTATAATGTAAGATGCGGAAGAAATAGAGATGGTTTAAATATTTTTGTTAATGTTGAAGTTATACCTGTTAAATATTATCCAATGGAAAATAAGATTGAATGGGCAAGAGATGCAGAAATATTTATTGAATATGAGCCATCAAATGAACAACCTGCTACATTTGATGATGAATATAAATTTATAGTTATTGCTCCTATTGAATTTACTGATGAACTAGCACCATTCGTTGAGCATAAAATAGGTAGAAATATTTCAACGAAATTTTTAACCCTTAATGAGATTTACAATGGTAATTATTTCCCTGTTGAAGGACGTGATGACCAAGAGCAAATTAAATACTTTATTAAAAACGCTATTGAGAACTGGGGCTCAGAATATGTTCTCTTAGTTGGTGGGGAATTTAAATTTCCAATAAGAGAATCGCATCTATATATTGCTGGCAATAATGAAGAAATGATATTTGTTAGTGATCTTTATTATGCTGATATTTATAATCAGACAAGCGAATTTTGTTCCTGGGATTCTAATAATAACGATGTTTTTGCAGAATTTGACTGGGGTGAGACAAACAATTTTGATGAAGTTGACTTGTTTCCAGATATATATCTTGGAAGGCTTGCATGTGTTAATAGTGTAGAGGTAACTACATGTGTTAATAAGATAATTAATTATGAAAATTCTGGTGCATATTCACAGGAATGGTTTAAAGATATGGTTGTAATCGGGGGTGATACTTGGGTTCCTGATAGTGGTGATACTAGTGGTGTCCCTGAAGGAGAATATATTATTGAGCATGTAATAGAACTGATGAATGGTTTTGATTTTAATGAAATATATGCTACCAATAATAGATTAGGCACATGGATACCACCTTATGGAGTTGGAGATATTACCAGTTCTATCAATAAGGGTTGCGGATTTCTTCATTGGTCTGGACATGGCAATTTAGATGTTTGGGCCACACATCGCCATGAAGGAAGTGAAAATAACTGGATCCCTACACTACCCGGTCACTATACCAATACCGATGTTAAAAATCTTAACAATGGAGATGAGCTACCAATCACAGTTATTGGAGCTTGTCTAGTTGGCAAATTCAACTGGGATGCTGACTGCTTCACATGGTCATTTTTGTTGAATTCAGAGGGGGGAGCTATCGCTGCAACTTCGGCTACTGAAGGACTATATTCCACATATGGTAAGGCATGTACAGCAAGAACTGCAGGATTAATTGAAATTAGCATGTTTAAATCCTATGCAGAAGAACATGCATCTACATTTGGTGAGATGTGGGCTTGGGCACTTCAACTATATATAGAAAAGCGTAATATGAAATTACGTCGGACATACCGTTATGATTATGCTACAGTTGAGGAATGGCAGCCATTCGGAGACCCAACACTTGCAATTGGTCCAGAATCACAACCACCAGAAAAACCAAACCCGCCACATGGTCAAACAAATGGATATCCTAATATCGAATACATCTATTATGCAAGTACCACTGATCCTGATGAAGATCAAATCTCCTATTTGTTTGATTGGGGCGATGGTTCATTTAGTGATTGGAGTCCATTAGTTGACTCAGGTACAGAAGTAAGTGCAAGCCATACATGGACTACCGAAGCTACTTTTAACGTTAAAGTACAAGCTAGAGATAAACGTGGAGACCTTAGCGAATGGTCAGACCCATTAAAAGTTATAATACCACGAACAAAAATAGCAGAGAATAACATCTTTTTAGGGCTGTTTGATCGTTTCATTGAACTGTTTCCGATATTAAAAATTGCCTTGCAACTTGTATTATAATAAGCAAGTAACTCTTCTATGATTTGATCATAGAAGAGAACCTCTATCTTTTTTTCTTAATAATTTATATTAGCTTAATGTAAATATTTATATATTAATAAAAGTATTATTATAATTATTATGGTTAAAAAAGTTTTTAATGATAATAATTCTAGAATCGTGATAATTACAGTCCTTATAATAATAGTTATAATCTTATTTGGAATAGGAAGATTAGTAACCTATAATGCAGGTCATATTTCTAAAAAAGAACCTATAGATATAGAACAACATTATGAGATAAAAGAGCCAATTGGAATTACAGAAGAGATAAATATAAGTGAATATGAAAATAAATATCCAGATATTCAAAATATTCCAAATATAAATAACTTAAAACATAAGATATATCTAACAAATGAATCTGTCGAAACATTAGAAAATGATTTTAAAAAAAGTTTTGAAGATGACGGATATGAAATTAAATATGAAGGAACTATATTCAAAAACGAAATACCTTTGCTATATTATGGTTTCATAAAAGGATTAAATGTAGTTGGTATTATAATGACAACATATCAAAATTTAACCTCTGGCCATGAAACATTGGTTCTTTATACTATGGGTAATATTTTTGATTACAGAGAAATTATTAGATGGTATGAAGAGTCTGAAGATTTTTTAATAGAACCATAGAAAAACTTATTATTTTTATATATAATTCAACTTTATTAAAACTCTTAATTTCTTTTTTTAGCCAAAGAATGCATTTAAATATTTGAGTAAGATTATTTTTGGTAACAAATGTACAACAAGACTTTTTAAGGTAAAATATACAAGAATTTAATGTTAAGAAATTGAGCAGGGAAAATATCTTTTTCACCCTTATTACCCACATACCTCTCATCCATAAAAATTCCCTGCTCAATCATTTTTCTTTATTTAAAGAGATGAATAAAGATAAAAAGATAGAAAATAATATAAATAAGAAGATATAGATATTAATTAACAAATAATAATATACGAATTGTAAGGAGAATAAAAGAACAAAAATGGCAAATAAAATAAACTATACAGAGAAACTGCAAAAAATTGTTAAAAAGAGAAAAACGTCAATAATTATTCACAAACAAGGGCCAGGGAAAATAGGAACTCGAAAAACTCTTAGAAGTCTTACACATGATAGTTATTCATTTGATGATTATTATAATTAAAAAAATTAATAAATATCTGTTTTTTCCTTATGAAATGTTAAAATCTGATTAAAAAGACATAAATTTAATGTAATAAATTAAAAAAATTGTGTTAGACAAACAGCCAGTGATTTATTTTTTTAAATATCCAGATAACAAATTGCATCTGCAATGTCAGATGTTACCTCATAATAATTATTATAAACACCGATGCTGTAGAATTCATAATAGCCAGCCCCTTCTGGAAAGTCAAAGTTCCAGCTCCATGAATAAGATGTATCAGGATTACTGGCATTAATCCAAACTTTAAAGACAATATCAGCAACACCAGTTGTGAATTTAATATAAATGTCATCCCAAAGTCGTCCATCCCAATAATCTGGAGCATAAAAACCATAATTGTCATATTGTTGGAATTTTATAGCAAAATTACTATTTACGTCTGGATCGAAATTAGGGTGATTACTAATATTATAGCTAAAATGTACCCATGTATCATCATTGTTTAAAGTTTCAGCATCAAATATTTCGTACCAAGTTATTCCATCATTTGTAAATGATACAGCATCAGCATCATAATGATTGTTCCAACTAGTTGGAGTATCTGTTTCTTCATCAGTTGAATCATATTGCCAGAAGTCGATATTTATATCCCTTGCTCCTGTAAAATCATAAACTGTATATAATTCGTTTAAGTTATAATTATTATCTGTATTTACAGCCATAAGCCAAGAATTGCTACCCGAATGTTGAATTTCATTATTAACCTCGTTTCGTCCATGCAATGTACTACTATATTCATCCCACAAACTTGTGTTCAAAAAGCCTATTTCAAATCCCTCGTAAATTGAAGTCTCCTGTAATCCTGCCCCCCAACTGCTATTATCTTCACTCCAACGATAATACAAAATCACATTATCAAGATCACTAGCCCCAGTTGCTGAAATTTTTGTTGGTAAGGTTGTAACATTATAAGGATTTATTGTATCAACTGAAGTCAATCCATTTTGTAAAATTGGAATTTCCTCACCATAAATTGTATTTGATTCGCAAGTAAGTTGCGCTCGATAAATATAGATCTTATTTTCAAATAATCCATTAATAGTTTCATTATAAATACCAGTTCCAGATTTTGGAATCCATGAGGTATTGATCCAATTACCTCCCAATTCTTTATAAGAAAATCTAACAGAACCAGAATTATCTATAAAATTATAACCTAACCATAAATTAACTGAGCCATTTTCTATATTGGTTGGATTTTGTGTTAAAACAAAATATGGATATTGATTTATTACTCCATCTTGAATTATTTCATCATACAAAACTAAGTTACGCCTTTCATTAATGATTTGAAATGAAACTTTAAAATATGTAATATTACCAAGATCACAAATAATTCTTTCACCAATATTCCATACTCCATCCTTTTTGGATTTTGTATCAAGAAGGTCTTTAGCAGTATAACTGTTTGATATGCTACCAATATTCAATATGCATATTGTATCTAAACTTAATGCCTCTCCTCGACAAGGTTCAATTATAAACATATTTTCCTTTAATTTACCATATAATATTGTAGATGATTTGGGTACAGGTCCTGGATCGTCTAACATTAAATAATTTACTATTACAAATACACATACTGTTACTGTTAACATAATTATAACTGAAAAAACTTCTGAAATAGCAATATTTTTTCTATATTTATTACTTTTTTTATACATATATAATCCTTAAATTTTATATTTTTAAGTTTATTTCTCAACCTATAAACATTATTATCAATAATTAATTTTAAGTATTGAGCCATCCTGGTCCAATTTTAATATTTATATCAATAATTCTAATAGTTACATCAACTGAGAGTGCATCATTGAAGTCTATTGTTAATTCATCATTTTCAATTATAGTAAAGTCATCACTTGTGCCATATGTCAGTCCTGCATCTGATAAAGTATCATTTAAAAAATTATGCCAGGCCAAAAGATAATTTGAATTAATAGTAATTTTATCAGCATTATTTATTGAAGTAGTATCTGTTTGTATATATTCAAGTTTAATTAGAATATTACCAAGACCTGTTGTATATTTATTTCCGGTATTTTCAATAAAATTAACAACGTCAAATGTTATATCCACAGATGCTGTATTATCTACATCAAAGTATGGCATAACATACATAGTATTTCCCAATTCTTGATTTGTAATAATACCACCTGCCTCATAAATAAATTCTACATTAACATAGTTTGAATTTCTTGATGTATATTTGATACTCCCAAGAGGATTAGAATATGTAGTTGGGGTTGTATCGGTAATATTTACAATGCATTCATCAGTAAATACTCTTAAAAAACCAAATGATTTATCCGATTTTAGAAATGGAAGTGGTATCTCTTGTGTTCCTAAGGTGAGAGGAGTTGTAATTTTATTACCACTTATACCAACAGTTGATAATAAATCAACTGAAAATTTTAACTGTGTAAACTGATGTGCAACAGTCTCCATATGTTCAGCTTCTCTTTCTTCTGACCAATCAGGAACATAATTAAGTTGTACAACAGAAAGAAAAGCAAAGAGAACACCTATAAGCATCACAGCGACAATAATTCCTGCAACCCCTTCATTATTATTTCTTAAAGTAAGGTTTTTTTTTGTATCCCATCTCCTCATTATTCCACCTTTAATTTATATTATTTTAAAAATTATGATTTATATAGGTTATAATTAGCAAGGATTTGAGCATCTGAAAGAGGAATATTCCAAATAGTTATCTCATCTAAGACACAATTATAATTTTGTCCCATGATAAGATTATTTCCATTGGAGTTAATAGAACTGGATTCATCAACTTCAGATTGAAGTACACTGTTAATATATAATTTCATCTGATTTGAGCTTAATGATCGATTATACGTTAATACAACATAGTTAAAATCTGATAAAAGGGAAGCAGAAACGGTTTTACTATTAATATAACCATAAATTGTTGTACAATTAGCCTGGAGTCCATAGGCATTATTTTTATAAACAATAGGCCTAGGCCAAGTTGCTTCAATATCTTTTATTTCAACTGTTTTTATTGCAGCATTGGAACCTGCTCCTCTATATGGTATAGCATAAATGTCGCCACCAACAGGGATGATCTGAGGTTCATAACCATTTCCATCAAATAATAAATAATCATCGTTTGCATCTGAGATATCACCGGAATAACCTACACGGAGAGTTTTTACATAACTATTAAACTCCCCACGATAAACAACACCATAGACCCATTCCCCAATATGAATTATATGTGGATCAAAACAATCATCTTCACCACTAGGTTGTTTATTATCAAATCTGAATGTATCTATGATGTTTTTATTTATAACTCCAGTATCTTCTATTTCAACAGTAGCAAGATATCCTCCTCCACCTTCACGAGCATAAACAATAGCATAAATAGTATCATAAACTTTGATAATTTCTGGTTCAACACATTTAGTTGTATCAAATTCAAAGGTGTCAACAACAGTATCTACAATATCTCCATTATTCATTATCGCAACTGTTTTTAAAAATCCATCATCATCAAGACCGCGATATACAATGGCATAAATATCACCTGCTAAATGAATGATATCTGGCTCGTAACTATAAAAGGATTCAAATTCTAAAGTATCAATAACAGTATCTGTAATTTGGGCATTTATTATTTCTACTGTTTTTATGTATCCGATTTCTCCAGAGGCACGATATGCAATAGCATAAATGTTTCCATTGATATGAATAATATCTGGCTCAAAACAGTGGAATGGGTCAAACTCTAAAGTATCAATAATACTATCATCTTTAATATCTCCGTCATTCATGATATCCACTGTTTTTAAAAATCCATCATTATTAGGACCGCGAAAAGCAATAGCAAAAAAGTTGCCGCCAACATTAATTATTACAGGATCTCGCCCATCAATAGTATCAAATTCCAAAACATCAATAACACTATTAGATATATCTCCTATATTAGAAATTTGAACAGTCATGAGATATCCATCTGCATCGAGACCTTGACATACTATTGCATAGATGTCATTATTTACATTGATAATATAAGGTTCAGTAAAATCAAATATACAATAGCGTGATACATGTAATTCTGAAATTTCTGTTGCAGGAATTATCCTAAAGGTCTTTATAAATCCTTCATTATAACGTGTGTAAACAATAATATAAATATCATTTTTATAATTTGAAATTACAGGTTTAAAGCAATTATAGGTATCAAACTCAAATGAATCAATGATAAAATCTGTAATTTCCCCAGTCCCATTTATTTCAACTGTTACTAAGAATCCGTCGTTATCAACTCCCCTATAAACAATTCCATAATAATCGCCTATCATATAAATCAAATAGGGTTCATTACATACATTATCAAAATATAATTTATCTATAACATCTTTTTGAATTATACCACTGTTATCTATATTAATTGTTACCAATGAACCTCTACCATCTCTACCTCTATAACAGATTGCATAAATATTATTGTTAATATGAGTTACTGCAACACTTGGTCTCCATCCATCATATACATCAAATGTAAATTTATCAATATAAAAACCATCACTGTGAGCAGGATTAAGTAATATTCCTGTATCTGAAATAGATATGGTTCTAACCTCACCATCATCATCAGCATTTCTATAAACAATTGCATATATAGTAGTATTTACATGTGTAATTCTAGGTTCAGAGACCTGAAAACCTGTTTCTGCGGTACAAAATATTGTAGTATCAATAACCGTATCAGAAATCATACCGTCATCTAAAATTTCAATTGTTACTAAAAAACCATCATCATTACCACCAATATAAACAATAGCATAAGTATATCCATTAACATGAATAATATTAGGTTCGTTTCCATTAACAAGATCAAATTCTAAAGAATCAACAATACTAGGTGTAATTAAACCTGTATTACTTATTTCAACAGTTTTAACAAATCCGTCATCACCTGGTCCTTGATAAGCAATAGCAAATATATTTCCAGAAACATGTATGATATCTGGTTCATAACAATAGGAGGTATCAAATTCATAATAATCTATGACATTTTTTATCAATCCTGTTTCTTTAATATTAACAGTTGCTAGAAAACCATCATCTCCATCGCCTCTAAAGGCAATGCAATGTAGTTCATCAATTATTTGTATTATATCTGAATCAAGACCAGAATTAGGTCCAAACCATGATGTATCAATTACACTATCACTAATCTCACCAACAAAACCCTCATTATTATCTAAAGGTTTAACCCAAGCTTCTACGGTTAACTCCTCAGTAATATCTAAACTAATCGAATCAAAAACTCTTAAATAATCATCAACACCATCAAAGCTTAAGCCAGTTGTATTTACTCCTATGGTCCATTCTGATCCAAATATTGTTCCATGGTTATCAAGTTCTGATGAATCATAAGCAGTTGTACCAGAACCTTCTGAAAAATGCCACATGCCCATTATTATTGACCATGTAGTAAATAATTTAATATTATCTTCCTTTTCTTTTGTGTTATATTTAATTCGTGCTTTAAATTCATAAAGAGTTGTTTCAGTTAAACCTGTTATTATTTCCCCATAAGTACCCTGACCAGCCGTATCAATCCAAGCAGTATCTATCCAAATACCGCCACTCTTTCGATAGGAGAAACATACTGAACCTGAAAGTTCTATAAAATCAAATTGCAACCATAATTTCGCTTCAGTAGTTTTAATGTCTGTTGGATCAAGAGTCACGATTTTTGGCGTATCAGTAGTAAAATTTTTTACATCACCTTCTGTCAAATTTACATCCCATTGTAGTTGTGCTTTAAACTCATATTCTGTATCATCATCCAATCCATTAATAGTAAATTCATATACACTTTCGCCTGATTTTGCAACCCAGGGTGTATTAATCCAGCTATTACCAATTTTTCTATAGGAAAAACTCACTGTACCTGATTCATTCCAAAAATTATATCTCAATGATAATTTTGCAGAACTTGCTAGGATATCTGTAGCATTTTGAGTAAGAGCATATGGATCTCTATGATACTCTCCTTCCTGAAGAATACCCATCCATACAATGGAATTACTGTAAGGATCTACAATTCTAGTTTCCACATAAAAACCTCTAATATCATAATTAAAAACAAGTTCTTCTCCAATATTCCAAAATCCATCTTCTGCGGATTTTTCATCTAATAATTCTCCAACAGTTTTTATTATTTGATTACCACCAATTTCAAAAATCACTAAGGTTTCAATAGGTAATTCATTACCACCTTGATTAGAAAAAACAATATTATTTTCTCCTTCAATGCTCATTCCAACAATATCTACAATCGGGACTTCAGAAGGAGGTGGTAATGCCATTGTTGCAAGATAAATAGAAGTTATAAAGGGAACAGTAATACACAATATTAAAATTGTCCCCATAACTTCAGATAAAGCTAAATTATTATTTCTAATTTTCATAACTTCTCCTCAATCCCCTTTCATGTTATATTCTTTAAATAATGTTATATAATTATTTTGTGTCAAAATGTCAAAATGTAAAAAATTTGAAGTAGAGGTTATAATTAAGAATAACCTAGTTATCTCTAATAAAATCGGTATTGTAAATAATTTTACTATTGACTTGTTTTTATTTTTTCTTCTCATGATTTGTTTTCCATATTATTTTTTCATCATCTTGAGATTATTTAACTCAAAAATTGCAAAATAAATGCTTTTTATTTTTGAAAATATAATTCTTTTATGAATTAGAAGAATTTGAATAGACATAGGGCATCCCATCAAACACAAAATCATTAATAATTTATTAAGTATATAAACATATAGTTCTACATGGATTTCATTTCAACATTAAAATATTCTTTTAATTGTGATTCAATAAAAATCCATATTGATTAAAGAAAAATATTTAAGAATTGAACCGAATAACTTAAGCCGCTGGGGGAATTAGATAAAAAAGTTCCTTTTAGTAGGGGTAAAATATAAAGAAAAATTCATATATCATTTTTCGCAAACATTAATAGGGTTCTGTAACTTTATAGGGTGATACCAATTTAAATTTTTTCATGTAACTAATCGGGTGATAAAAAAAATAAGAATAGAGAATCTATCAGATATTCTCTATATTTTTTAATTGTTTTTAATTTCATAGCGCTTTCAATCTTTGTTATATCTTATTTGGTAAATTTTGGGTATAATTTGATGTTTATTTTATGTTGTATTGTAGGTTTTGTTAGTCTTGTTAATCTCATTTTGTTATTGTATATTTGGAGGAGAATTACTTGAATTATCAATTACTTGATGGTAAGTTACCATATTTTATTGCATATAGAACATTGAATATCAAGGATAGGATTAACGAAGGTAGTTGTACTATTCCTGTTAACCATGATTTTAGCCATTCAGCTAAGAATACCATTTCTTCTGGGTCACCTGTCATATTCTGTATTTTTAAAATTAAAGGTATTACTGCAATTAAAAACGCTATTAATTGCCATAAACCAATTACAGCTAATGCTCTCTCTATAATTTTCATTCTTATTTCACCATTTTTAAATCGTTTTCATTTAGACACTAGCGTAGAATTGAATAAGTTTCCTCAAAAAATTATTTATACCTCAAAAACGTTTAGGAATTTCGTTATTGAGCGTACGGGAAACTCTCAATATCTTAGGGAGGAGCAATTGCGTATAGCTGTAAATTTCAGCGCAATTGTTTCCCTTTTCAATAAATTTTTTTTATATATTCACTCCTTACTTCATATTCACCTCCACTCACTAAAAACGATATATTTAGTAAGCCACAGATTCTATTTTTTTGTTAACCTCTCCCCAAAAAGATTTGAGGTTAATTATTTCATCCCAACCCAACTAAGAGTTAGTCAATTATTTTTCAAAGATTCAATGATTAATATAAAACAAAGAATTAAATTTTTCTATTTTTTTAAATATACTATAAATAATTATATATTAATTTTTTTAAAAATGGGAGGATTTGTTTTTAATTAAAAAATTATTTTTCAAAGATATATTTTTTTTTAATCAATCCTCCCGCCTATCAATTACAAAATTAATTATATAAGACGCTCTATGCAAAACTTATGAAAATTAAAAGATGGTTCAAAGCAAAGCTTAATGGAAAAAAAGGACAATCATTACTTCATACAATAGAACCTAATGTGATAAGAAGTGAGGAATTTGGGAAATCATTTGAAAATAAATATAAAACCATAGTAAACCGTTATAGTGATGTGAAAGATGATAGATTATTAGCATTAATCGGTCATTTGATTGTAGAAAATGAATTAGATAATTTTTTATCTATATGGATACCAAAATATAATAATCTAAAAAAAGAAAGAGATTTTACTTTTAATCTTAAAATTGAATTAGCAAAATCATTACGACTAATTCCCATACACATTTTAAATTCTATTCACCCTATAAGAAAAATAAGAAATATATTTGCACATGATTTGAATATTGATAAATTTAAACAAGCAAGGAAGAAATCTCCAAAAGATTTTGAGAAATTTGATAATATGACAAAATCATTTGCTGACATTCCAGATGAATATAATGATTTTATAAAATTCAAATATATGTTTCTTGCTATATCAATGATTTTAAGTGCGTATTCAGAACAATTAAAAATAGTTAGAGATTATATAACGAATGATGAAAATTTAAATAAAATTTTAAGTAAAGATAATCACTAAATATTGGTTGCTTTTTGTATTATATTAAGCCATTTGAAACCATTAAGGTTTGTATTTTCTGTTGATTCTATTGGTGTACATCCTATTGCTTGATGTGTTTTTACTAGGTTGTAATGTACTCTAAAGCCTTCAATAAGTTTGTAACTTTTAAAACTTTAAAAAGCTGACCTATATAAAATTTATTATTGAAATATAGAATTGAATGATTTAATTTTTCCCCATAAAAACCAAAGACGTTAAAAAGATTGTAGAAAGTAGTCTGATTTTTATAGATTAAATTTTAAGATGAAATTTTTCAAAATATTTTGAATAATTTTTACTTAAGATTTATTAACATTAAATCTGTTTTATTTATTATGAATGAATGGCATCACCATAAAAATATTAAAAGAGCTAAATTAACAATTCGTGATAAAAAAACTGGGGAAATAAAAGAGATAGAGATTGACCCATCAAAAGTATGGTCCAAAGTTGAAGATAAACCTAACAATTGGCATAGAAAGGAATTTAATAGATTCACTGGAAATATTGCACATCCTCAAATTATTCAGGATATCAATAGAATTGGCAAGAATATCATAGCTCTTCACCCTAATGGTATTAATTTTATTTCTTTTATTTTAACACCAAGACCTATGCCTTTACAAAAAGGTGATTCAAAACAAGCTGAATATCGAAAATTATATAGAGAGAGATTAGACGAAGCGATAAAGAAAAATGAAAAAAATTTAAAAAAATTTAAGGGAAAAAAATTATTTATTTATCTATGTTTTTATCTTAGAAAAGTTAAGTATGAAAACACAGATGTTCATAATTATCATGATTTAATCATTGATGCTTTTAGACCTTACATCGGTGATGATAAACAAATAATTTCATTACATTTAGATAAGAAACAATTGTCTGAAAAGTATCCAAAAGAAGATTTAGATTTTTTAGAAAATACACTTGTAATTATTGTTGAAATAAAACATAAGAATGACTTATTAAAATCATTAATTGAAGAATGATTCTATTTTACCATAATACTAATATTTATACAATTAAATCAAATTAAATCCTGATTTACAGATGCTTATTTTATTTAATAAAAAATGGATTAATAGATTATATAAAATTTTATAAGGAAATTAGCTATTAAATAAATTTTAAGGGGGAAATTAAATGGTACCAGAACCTGAACAATTATTTAAACTAATTTTAAAAAGTAATAAATTTCCATCAAATCTTAGATTACTGTTTGTTTATAAGGGTGATTTTATCAGAATTTACAAAAAAAGAATAATTTTAAAATTTCACTATTCTGATATTACTGGACCAATAAAAAATTTAAAATGCGATAGAGGACAAATTTTAGATATATTTGGAAAGTTAGAATTTTTTATAAATGAAATCATTCTATTGAAAATATTAGGACCAAATTCAAATAATGTAGAAATGCTTGAAAATATTCTAGAATATGTTGATTTATTTTCTAGAGTTAGATTACTAAGCGATTGGGAAATTTTTGATAATAAGTTAAAAGAAGCTTTAATGCAAACCAAACAAGTTCGAAATGGATTAGCCCATAGATGGGATGAAAAAGAAGTTTATTACAAGGGGAAAATGCTAAAAGATAATCTTTCAAAATTAATTGAAGATTTGTTATATATATGGAAGGAAATAATAACGGTTTATGTAACACAACAGGATAAAATTGATATTAGAAAAATTATCAAAGAAATTGAAGAATTGAATAAATAAACAGAAATGTTTTATTTTAAATTATAACAAGACGATATTATTAAACTGATTTCAAAACAATATGATTAAAGATAATAATCTTTGCAACATTGGAAATCTTTAATTTATTTTAAAAAATTTAAAAACAATTTCATTTTTCGCATTACTGAGTTTTTAAAAAAATTTAAAACCTGAAATTAACTGGGGAACGGGTGGGAAATCTATATTAAGAGGGAGATAGAAAAAAAATCTTCACATGAAGTCAATTCTAATTTTGATTTAAAAAGTTTTAAAAATCTTTTCTTGGTATTAGCTTTTATTTTTCATTAAAGGCAGGATGGAATTTTTTCTGTTGTTCTTGAAATTCTTCCCATCCTGATTTCTTATAATATTTTTCTTTAACTAATGCAGAATGTTGTGACGCTCTTGCTGTTACATCACGGTCTGCACCTGACATATCCATATGTCTTTCACCAGCTTCCCTCAATGCTTTCAAAGTCACTAAGTGATATTTTTTACCTTTGGGTGTAATCTGTGCTATTTTCTGGATTCCTATTCTAGTTGCTAATTCATCTATATACACCTGAAAATGAGTTTTAGTTAGCCTTTTACCATTTTTATTAATAAAGATAGCTCCTCTTTTACGATTGCCTATAATCTGTTTGAAAAGCATTTTTGTTGGTTCTGATAATAAAGCATGTTTAGGTGGGGATTTAATATATTGCCTTGTCTTTGGATTATACTTATTCTTTGTATGCTTGGCTATTAATTCACCAGTGTTTTTATTATAATCTTCGATATCACACCGCAGTAATTCATTGACTCGATAAAAAGTATCATAGATTGCTCTGAAAAAAGCTCTTTCACGGTCTGGCATAGGTGCAGTTAATAACGTATTAACCTCATCGATAGTCATTCCTCTGTCTAGTTGCTTAATACTTCGATTTTTTATTTCTTTGAAATCTTTATTCATCCTATCGACATTCACGAGTTTATCAAATTAGTTAATAGTTCACGTTAAAAGTATTAAGTAATGCCATAACATGCTTTCGCCATAGATTTACTATTTGAAATCTTTTAAAAAAAGTTTTATTTCAACACGTTTAATATTCTCTGCAGTATTGGAAACATATCAATAAATCTCAACCGCACAAACCACGAATATTAAAATACAACACATTAATCTTATCAGACGAAAACATGTCAACCATATCCACAGCCTCAACTTTAATTGTACACATCCCAAATAGTGTTTCATCCAAAATCCACTCATAAAAACCAGTTTCTGGATTCAAAACTCCTTCACCCTTATATACACCATTAATATAATAATTAACCTCTTTAATACCAGAAATATCATCAACAGCATCTGCTGAAATATTTATCTTTCCGAATACAAGATTTAACAAAGAAATCCGTTTCTCTTTATTACATATATAAAGATGGTTCTTTGAAGGTTTTACAATTGAACATTTAGGCGGACTATCATCATTTTTAAACGCAGAAAGCGCCCCCAGTATACTGTTTACAAAAACCATACCATTGACAATGACAGGAGAATGAAAAATAGAGCCAACATGATGAGTCCAAATAACATCCCCATTAAAAGCATCCAAACAAGATAGAATACCTTTACCAGTACCAATAAAGACCTTACCATCTGCAACTGCAGGAGAAGATTGAATTGGTTTACTAGCTTGATATTTCCAAATAACTTCTCCATTAGTAATATTCAAACAAAAAACACGCCAATCATCATAACAAGCAATATAAACCCTATTATAAGCAATAGCTGGAGAACCATATATTTCACGACCAATATTAACCCTCCATATAACTGCTCCATTTGTAGCATTAAGACAACACATTTGATAATTACAAGAACCAAAAAATACCTTATTATCAAAAATTGCTGGAGAGCCAAATATCACAAAACCTGTTGAATAACGCCATATAACAGCGCCACTTGAAGCATTTAAACAATACAATTTTCCATCCATGGAACTAATAAAAACCTTATCATTATATATTGCAGGTGAACTCCAAACTTCATCTCCTGTTGTATAATCCCAAATTAATTCACCATTCATCGCATCTAAACAATATACCTTATGGTCATGGCAACCAAAGTAGACCTTATCATCATAAACCGCTGGTGAACTCACAATGCCTTTAGGTACATCATAACTCCAAATAACATTACCATTCAAAGCATTAAAACGAAATAACTTTCCACCACCAATATATACTCTATTATTATCTACTGCAGGAACAGAATAACCACCTAATGAACGATTATACGTCGACCATATGATTTCACCATTCAAAGAATTTAAACAATACAAAGTATCTCCACCACAAACATAGAGCCTATTGCTAAATACTGATGGAGAACCGCTACCAAATTTGCCTATTTCTCGAGTCCAAACCTTAAAAAGATTATCTTCAACTTCTGATGTTGAATACCCAGTATTATATAAATCATGTTTGAACATTGGCCACCAATCAATTTCATAATTACTAGATTGAATAGATTCAGGTTCACTTACAAAAAGTGTTGATTTAACATTATACCCAAGACTAATTGGTATAAATACACTACACATCAACAAGAAGCATATTCCAAATGCAAGGATGTTTCTATTACGCATAAATTACCTCCTCCAATAATTTAAATCAGATAATGGGTATATAAAACTTTAGGTGGGATTAATCCTAAATTCTAATAGGGGATATGGTTTCTTTTAATTACAAATATATGGATATTATAATAATGTAATTTCATTGACAACCTAATTCAAAATAAGTTACCTCTATTATTATGGTTAAACCCATAATCATTATTGTAATATTAAGAAATATTGTTCCTAATATAATTCTAAAATTATCAAAATAATCAATTGCTTTTTCAAGATAATATGGCCCTAGATAAAACATAAAGTAATTCCCTGTGATACCTAATATATCACAAATTAAATCCTTCAAATCTAATGTTTTTAATGTTGAAATCATTTTGGATAATACTTCAAAATCCTCTAACACTTCTGGATTATGCCTTGACAACACCAACAACAACCTACTATAGACTTCCAGCCTATTTAACTGCCTCTCCAATCTAACAAGATGTCTACTATCAATCTCTTTACAATTACAATCCTCAACACTCTGTTGATTAACTATAAGTGATTTAGTATCAACTGATATAGCAGATGATAAACTCACACCAATCAAGAGCAAGATTATGCTAAAGGTGATGGTTTTCTTACATATGGTTTTCATACTTCTACCTCCATGTTCTAATGGGGATATGGTTTCTATTATTTATTATAAAATTTAAGGAAAAGGATTAAGCCAGGAACATTGAAATTGATACGCAAGAAGAAGGAAAGATTTCTCTATAAGAACAAAGGTAAAAGCCATCCAAAAAAATATAAATTGAGATATAGCATCTAGATATTTCTCCAATAATGAATATAAGAAATTTATTGTAATATTTATAGAGTTTAGAATCATCCATAAAATATCACAAATAATTGGAAAAGGTTCATCTGCTAATTCTTCTTTAAGAGTTGAAATCACATTAGATAATTCATCAATCTCCTCATTAATCTCTGGATTATATCTGGATAAAACCAACATCAATTTAGTATAAACTTCTATCCTTTTGATTTGTTTCTCCAATATAACAAGTTGCCTATCATTAACTTCTCTACATTCCCAACATTCTTCTTCACTTGCCTTATTAACCATAGATTGATTAGTATCTACAGCAAAAGCAGGATGAATACCTACACCTATAAACAATACAATAATCCCTAATGCAAGGGTTTTACAATACAGGTTTTTACTCATATTACCTCCTCCGATAACAATATTCACATCTAATTACAAATATATAAAATCTATGTCAAAAACTGTCATAAATTTTACTTTTTAAAAATGATACTTCTTTAGGGAGAGTAATATTAAATTTAGAAAATAGAAAGGATTATTTCGTTATAATATGGTAATTATTTTTATGTTTCTGATATTCTGGAGGATATTAGTTCTGATATGAATTTAGAAAGATTTATGTTTAATATCAGATTCTTTAAACAGCTTTTAAATGATTATTGTAATACAGAAATCTAATTTTATTTAATTTTATCCATCGATAATAAAAATGATTACCAGTAGAAAAAATCAATTTTATCCAATTTTATTATTCTAATTATAGTTAATAAAAATGGAAATAATAATAATAACAGGAGAGACTTATATTTTTTAATTTTATTACGAGGATAGAGTTTAATAATTTTGGATAAAAATGGTAAAAATGGAAATCTTATATGGAGAAATCCAATTTTATTAATGTTCGATAAATTTGAATATTTTTGTCGCTGGATAGATATTTCCAAGACCTTCTTTTATATCATTTGGAACGTCCTTTTCATCTATTTGTATAGCCCATCCTTTATTTACACATATATCTTTTAACTGTGTAAACTCATTTGGACTTGCGGTTATATCTTGTTTTTTCCTCCATTGACTTGAGGTAAGTATACCAACTTTTGCATTAGTAAGAGGTATCAGCATAGATTTTGCCTTATCTTCAAGTGAAGTTGGTTTAACTCTCGGAATATTTTTATTTTTCAAGATGACCATTTGTTTGAAGTTCTCTCTGTTTTTTTCAACAAGTTCAATTGCTCTTTGCATATGATTTATGTTTAAAGGAATACAGTGTTCCTGCTTTTCCCATCTTTCTTCAGATATAAAATTTGTTATTTTATCTACATTTTCGCTTGTTGCATAAATACCTGCTAACTTTAGTGCAAATTCAGCATATCTTTTAATTGGATGATGTTCCCATCCTAATGGGTCTTTTTTATGCTTTTCTTTCCATTCCTGGTCACATTTTAATTTATACTCTGCCCAGAGAGTACCTGGTTCCGAATCAACATATATCTGCCGAACCTCTTTTTCGTGTAGTTGTTGTAGCTTGTATGCATACTCATCAAACTTTTTATTGCGATATTGCCAATTTTTACTAAAAAAATCAATCGGGTCAATTTCCTCTGGATTCCATTGTTCTATATCATAAAAACTATAAAGAATTCGATTACCAGTTCCTTGTATATAGAATTCATTGTCTAATTTATTAACAAAATAAGGAGTGGTCGCAGTTATCATACTAGCATATAAATTATTTATTTCAATCACACCATCCTTTATTGTTGCTCTTTTCTGAAAAGTACCATCATACATTTCGGAAATAAACTCCATTCCATCGCTTTGCCAATCAGCTTTTCTTAATTCCTTGAACATACCACTAAATTCATCTCGTATGAGAATGCCAACATTTCTTGGAATTTGTCCTTCTTCATTACCCTCATTTACATATTTAATAAAGCCTGGGACACTTGACCTTGATGGAAGAAGCAAATCTCTTTCAATTCTTCTGCCTGTTCGCTCAATAATTGGTAATGCCCAATTCATCATAGGAAGAGATTTCGAAATTCCAGGCGGTCCAATAGCTAGCATTATAAGATTTAATTTCATAGGTGCAATCTTCTCAACAATATGCGCATTATGAAGAATAGTTGCTAAGGGAGCGATGGCGCAAAGTTCAGCCCATAACTCTTGAACATCAGGAATAGCTGTAAGGATATCCTTTTTTAAATCGCTGATAAAATCTCCCATCAGTAACCATCCCCGTGTTTCATTTCATTCTTTTTTTCAATCTGATATTTCTTATCCAGATGTACATCTACAATCAACGATAATTTTATTATTTTGAAACCATTGCCACCAGTTAATTCTAGGAATAAATCGTCATCAGAAATTTTCAAGATTTTTCCAAAAAAGAAAAAAGGTCTACCTCTGGCACTTTTAACTCCAACTGCAACGTGCTCATTTAAGTATTTATTTATAAATTCTTTTTTCATTCCCATAATCTCCCATTCCAACTACTTGCTTTTTCATTTCATCCCCTGTGGTGAATGAATCGGAGACCGTATAGTTAGTCCCCGATTCTTGGGCTGGCTGGTATTTAGTGCGATTATCCTTACGTAAATTTACTAAAATAACGTGTATAAAAGCTAAAATTCGTTTACAGAATGCCTTTTCTTTCTGCTTAAAGGTTAATTCCTTAAACCGTAAATTTTGATTAAAGATGTCATGGATTATTTGTTTATTTCGTTTTAAAGAAATCATAGGCATTCTTCTCCATTTCATTTTTTCCAGCTTTTAAATCATCAGAGCTTAGACGTCGCAATTTCTGTCTTTTGTGTTTCCATTCGGTGATTCCTTTCCACTTCTTAGGAATCTGTGAAAATTGAAGATTGAAACCTGCCTTTTTGTAAAGGTCTTTGATGTCATCTTTAGTGTAATATCTAGGGTCAAAACAGTACTTAATAGCTGTATTCATCTGTCCTTGTGACCATCGAACACCCTCTGCATACAAAGTTTCAACTACAATATTTAGTGCCTTCCATTCATCTAGGTCAAATGAGCTGATTTTTTCAGCAATAACACGTAATGTTGTACGTTTTTTATGAAGGTATAAAATTCTTTCTTTCACGACGGTTATGGGGTCAAATTCTTTGACAAGTTTTTTAATTTTTTTTAAATCAGTATTTGTATGTTTAGCAATATATTTGGTTGCGTTTTCTAAAGTGCCGAAATAACCGTGTTTTATCTTTTCATTATTATTGATATCATCAAAATAGACTACAAAATTGCTAACAGGAGGGAATCCTTCATAATCTATTGACCAATTTTTGAATTCTAAAATTTTTTCATCAAAACTTACAGAATATTTTCTAACGGACAAATTGTTCCACCTCGTTCTGTGGTTTATTAACTTTATAACTCCAGATTAAAAACCGCAAAAAACCCGATTTGCTAAGATGTAGAGAGTTTGAGGCTTCCTCTAATCTTTTAATTGTTTCCATATCTAAACTGATGGTAACTTTCTGATGCATTTATTTCCCTAATACTTAAAATAAACGTAAACTTTAAATAATCCTACTAACTCTAAATTAGGTTAGTTACTATGGTCATAAACAGTAAACAAACTAAGGCATACAAACTTTTAAACAGAAATAAAATTAAAAAATTATTACAATATTGGGACAAAAATCCAGAGAAATGGGCAAGGTCTTCTGAACTAAGAAAAAGATTTGTAGATAAGTACGTGAATCTGATATATAGACCAGACGGATTATATTACGACACAGAAAGTAAGAAATCATTATCGAAAAAACCAGAATCACTCTACAATCATGACTCTGAGTTATATAGCGATTTAAGTGAAATGGTAGATGCTGGTATATTGGATAATAAAAAAGAAGAAAGAAAAAAAGGAATACCTCATTCCTATTATAGACCATCGCAACAATTCAAACTTGAACCTCTGAAACTCTGGCAAGAGCAAACAATAATGAATACACCAACAAATCATGTGTTACCTATTGGAAATAATACTTTATATCTGTTAGGCTTAACAAATAAAGATTTTTCTGATGATGAAATTATAAAGCTATCAAAAAAAATAAATGAAATCACAGCTATTTATTCTTCAATCGAGTTTGATATTTTTAAAAAAGTTGGTGAGAAAAAAGCTAATAAAATTTGGGAGAGATTCATCGATAAATTGGATGTATCACCTATAGTTAAGTTTATTTTTTGGCTCATTTTAATTAGAGATTATATTGGTGAAATCAAGCTTTTATCAATAATTAGAAAACATCATCTGTCTGTTATAAAGAAGGAATTTTATGATAACTGGAATAAAATCATCAAGAAGAATAAAGATGAATTTATAAAAGAATCAATGACAGAATTAAAGAAAATAAACTCAATAGACGACAATATAATGAAGGAATTAAATAATGGGGCTATCTTTGAACGCATAGAGCATTTCCATAAATTTTATGATTTATCCATAAATACTTTTTTTAAAAAAAAGTTTACAAACATTGAAAGTAAAAATAAAAAAATCAATACTCAAATAAATAAATACACAAAAAAATATGAGTGTGTTTTTAAAGAAATAGTAAATTTATTGCTTGATGCAAATTTTTACATTTCAGTTAATCATAACTTTGGTATTTCATATTATGATTTTATTTATGGTTATGGTTTAAATAGGAAAAAAACTAAAGAGATATTGGATGCAATTAGTTATGGATATCATAAACACCCATTTTCAAAAAAGACTGAAGAAATACTTAATAATCTTATATCAGAATTTATAAAAGGAAAAACAAAGGACGAGAAAAAAGAACCCATAGAAACTATAGAGGAACAAAATAATTTTTTCTCCAAAAATGATTTTTTAGCTGTGTTTGAGGGAGAGATAATAGAAAAACTAGCATGTGAAAAAGTAGAATTGTATGAGGAAATGGACAAGTTTGCAGATATGTTTGATATGCCAGATTTACCCAGAAAAATTTAATTTTTCAAATATTTTTAATTAAGTTAATAATTACTTTTTAAAATCATTTAAAAATAGTAGGTTAATGCTATGCTTGATTTTTACAAATAACGTGGTATAAAGACAGAATACAAACTAAAAAACAAAAATCTTTTTTATTTAATGTAGATGGTTGGGTGGCAAATAATTTTTGTTTTTCTTACGTTTTATTGTCGTTTATTTGTATATCTTCTCTATGTTGTTGTTCTTGATTTTCTTTTTCTTGTTGTTTTTTTAGTTCTTTTTCCTCTTTACGTATCTCTTTTTCACGTCTCTTTTCAGCTTTTTGTAATTGTTTCAAATATTCAGCATCGGCATGGTGTTCCAATCTTTTTTTATAAGCATCATAATCCTTTGAGCCGTGTTCGATTGAATCATCTTTCTGCATCATCTTCTTCACATCACTATGAATATTACACTTTGAAGAAAGACTTGGTTTTTCGGTATAATGTCTCCGATAAGTTTTACCACCTTCTGATATGGGATATACAACTCTTTCTTTTCCTCTTCCCTTGGTTCTAAATCCAATCAATTTTTACAACTCCTTTTTTATTTTAATTTCCTATAGTATTTACAACCCATTTAAAATTAATCCATTTTTAAAACATTTATAATAAAAGTGGGTGTAGTTGTATGGTTTTTCCACGTAACCTCTACATCTTTTGTGGAACTTCTAGTTCTACCAGGTATAGATGAAAGTATGAACCATAAATTTGGTCGTCTTATATGTGAATCATAAATCTCAAAAAACTGACCCAATGTTGTAGATATCATGTGGAATGCACAGGATTGTAAAAATATGTCGGGAGCATCGGTGAATTCACTGATAATATTCAGATAGTCATCTAGCAAATCTCCCATCAGTGTTCCTCCTGTATCTGTTTTATTCTGTCAAAGGTGAGGAGCATTAATCCATTTCTTGTTTCGAGGATAAGAGAATCATCAGTTACTTCAATTAATCTACCATAATAGTAAAAGAGGGCATTAGGGTCTTTAAGATGTGGAACACCAATTACAACAGATTTATTTAAAAACTTAAAAAAATCGTGTTTGTTCATGCTTATACCTCTTATAATCTATCATTTTTTACTCTCCGTCACCTTCAATTTATTCTATCGGTGTCTGCGATATAAATAATAAAATTCCGCCATAAATGTTTTATTCTTTCAGAATTATAAAATTCAGAGAAAAAAATGAGAAAGGAATTGGTTTTTAAGATTTTATTCCCACTTCTTTTCGAAAATTTTTTACTATAAATCCTTCATTAAAAAGTTCTTTTAAATCTCCAATATAACAATTTTCTCCTAATATATTTTTAATTTTAAATACTCCTTTTTTAATAAGGTCGTTAAATGTGTTTTTATCTGAAATAGCATGCATGAATTTTTTATAATCATAAATTATAATCTGTATAATTTCCAGTGTTTGGTTGTGTAATATTACATCAAAAAAATAATTCACATAATTTTCACCGTATTTCTCGTCATCGGGATTAACGTATAATATTCCTTTATTAGCAATTTTATCTCGTATTTGAATTCTATACTTATTATAATAGCCACCTTTACTACAGAATCTTTTAACAAGGTCACTTCCATTTTCCACCAAGTAGCTCCATGTTTCCATATCTAAATCTGCCCATGGTCCCCAGTTATTATCAGCTTCAATATTTTTCGTTTCCTTCTTTTCGTTCATTTTTATACCTCTTATATGCCACTTAATAGAGCTTACGCTCAAGGAATAATCCCAGAGCGGCTTGCTCTAAAAAGTAGCTACAATAATTACTATTATGTTTAATTAAATATTAATAAATTTTTAGGATAAGTCAACACTTATCATTTACGATATACTATTTTTACCCATGAAGGCGGTTTATTCATTCTATCGAGATACCAATGTTTATAAAAAATTCCTTCTTTTTTTGCATCCTCTAATGAATCAAATTCCTTGCGTGAGAGCTTTTCAGTTGTTACATAGTCTTTTCTTTCCAAACTTTGAATTGCTCGTAATACTGAATTATTTTTAGCTCTTCGATTTTTATCGGTTAAAGCGTTTCTATGTTCACGTGTCATGATTTCAAAATAAATTCCTGACGCTGAATAATTTCCTCCTTTTTCATCAAGAATTTCAAGAACCTGCTTTTCTACACATCCTAAACCCTTACTCATTAATTATCAAATGGAAAATAAAATATATAAGGTTTTTTGACAATTTTTTAGTATTCATATTTAAGCAAAAAATGAAGCAATTTTAATGCATCACAACTAATTATACACACAGCAATACAATCTTTGGTTCTACTGTGTTCAGAAATGACTATAATGTTTCAGGAACTCAATTTTTTATGCAGTTTTTCTTGCTCAATATAATGTTTGTTTGATTCCTCTCTCCATCGTTCTTTGATTTCAAGGTCAGATTGCTGCTCGTCAATTCTATCTAATCTTTGTTTCATATCCCAGAATTCAGGCATTATTTTTTCTAGTTCTTCTCTCCACATATTTTGATATTTCTCCAATACCTTGATTTTTCTTCTTAGTGATACCTCTTCCTTTGCTTCTTGACTTTCTAAACTCAGAAAGCATTTTGAACAATCCTCTGAACCAAAAGGATTAACTGTACCACATCTAGGACAAGTAACTGATGTGAATTTTCCATTCTGTTTCTCTTTTGGCACAAGGTCATTGAGCTCTAAAATAACCCTATCAGTATCAGCAAGATGAGTATAGATTCTTGCCATATCACTCCCTTGAACCCATCCAAGATATTGACATCGCTGTGCATCAGTTAGATGTTCGGCAAGTTCAGTAGCTCGGCTATGTCTCCAATGATGCGGATTAATAGGCTTCTGAAATCCTGATTTTTCTTTAAGTGTCTTTAATATATTCTTTACAGAAGCATAAGATAACTGAGCACCTTCTGTTCCACGATTAATATTACAGAAAAGATAGCTATCTCTATTGTTCTTAGCTGGATGTTCCTGAGTTATCCACTGTGTAAGTGCTGGTGCAGAACCGATAAGCAGAATTCTCCTATAACCTGTTTTTCCAAAAAGATTGAGATGGACACCATCTGCTGTAAATGATGTATCCTTTATTTTCAGATTAAGGATTTCACCTATTCTTGCACCTGACTCATATAAAACTAGGATAAGTGCTTTCTCTCTTAGAGTTCGACAATGTTTCAAAAGAAGTTCTACATCTTTGTTGTTTAAAAGGTCGGATGGTATTTTATTACTTTCACGTGGTTTTTTTGGTTTAATGAACTTCACTAGTTTTGGGGTTTCCCATTCATCCTCATCATCTTTATGGCGATTGTAGAGCCATTTCCAGAATTTTTTAATTATTATCCTATAATCTGATTGAGTCCATTTTGTATATCTTGATTCCTGATTATTGCCTTTGTTTTTATCGATATATTTCCTTAACTCTGTTATACCTTTGGGTTCACCATTTCCCTTTTTAGCAGTATTAACATATTCCACAAGGTATTGAATATCCTGTTTTTGAGCTGATTTAAAATCCTTATCAAGCCACCTAGCTATCTTCGGCAGTATGTATATATATTTCACCTGTCGTGTGACTGAACAATCATTTGAAGCAATATAATGTAAAAAATCCTTAATGTCCCGCTTATTATTATCAGAGATATCTAACTTCTCTAAATTCTTTAAAGCAGTATCCATTTTATTAATTTGATTATGTATTGGCATTGGTACTAAATAGTTAGCCTGTTGTTATGTCTTTCGCCAAAAAACCCCGATAAAAGGAACTAAAAGTTTTAAGCCGCTGGGGGGAATTGAACCCCCGACCTATTCCTTACCAAGGAATCGCTATACCTCTAAGCCACAGCGGCAAAATGTAACCACTGAATAAATAAGGTTTTATTTTATTTTTTGCAAAAACTTTGTTTCAATAATTTATAAGAATTATTTTTAAAAAAAGAGTTTTTATATTTTAGGTAGTGCTTTTCAATAAATAAAATAAATATATTTCGTAAAAAGGGAAGTTTAATTGATTCTTCAATAAAACAAACATTTTTTGCTTTAATATATTTATATATTGATAAATTGCTGAGCTTATAAAATTTTTATTTATTGGAGTTGTTATATGTACAGGAACAATATCAAAATCAGAAGGATTTTCCTGGTTTTCAATTCTTAAAGATCCATCAAATACCTTTTTTTCAATTGGAGCAACAACAGTGATATTAACGGTTACTGGTCCATCCTTTGGAGAAAGATTTTCACCATTTTCAGGGCTGAATGTCCAAGTTCCCCAATCTGGATAAGATTCAATCTTCCAGTCTAGTAATGAATCAGAATCTCCAATATTTTCAACCTGAAAATTACCATATACAATTTCTCCAGTATTTACGCCATTCCAATTTAGAGAACCTTCACAATTTAAATCAGGTTCGTCTAATGGCGGGGCTTCAATTGGAATGTATTGGAATTTAAACACATTATTTTGAAAAGGATTTGGATACGGATTATCATAATGCCATATGATTTCATTTTCAGTATTTACTTCAAAGAATTTACCCCTTGGTCCATTACAGATAATTGTATTTCCATTTGCAAGACGCTGAGCACCAGATAGATGACCCGCATAGAAATCATAGGGATTAGGTGCTATATAACTCCATATCGGTTCAAAAGGTTCATATGGAGAACCTGGTACAAGATTATAGTGTCCATTGTTGTTCACAGGAGGGACAATCTCATCTACTGTTGAATAATCCTCACCAGGACGTCCATTACCGTTATTGAATACCAATATGTTTCCTTCACCAGGACATCCCTCTTTTATCCAACGTGCATCATGTTGTGCAAAAAACTTTTGATCAACTGATGTTCCAGTATCATATGCCCTTGGATTTCCCCATCTATATAATAGGTCTCCTCCTTTTCCACTATTTCCACCAGTATGTCCTTTAGCTTCTTCAGTTGTAGTACTATGATCTATTACCCAAATTTCGCTTAGACCTCGTGAACTTAATAATATCTGGTCAAATTCTTCATTATAGTCAATTGAATTAATATGGTTCCAGTCTCCAAGCAATGGGATTTGCCCAAAATTAATATCAATCAATTCAGGGTGATCTGCTATAACTCCATAGTTATTTTTTGTTGGATTATAATCCTGAATTAAATGATCCCAGACATGCCATTCCCAAACAATATTACCACCAGAAGATCCTACAGGCTCAACCTCAATTATATATTCTGGCCATAGTTGATTATAAGGTATTGAACTAGGTTCACGTCCTGCCTGAATTGCTTCCCAAGCAGTTTTATATTCCCAAGCAATCATTAGAATATTTCCATTAGGCAATGGCTCAATATCATGATGTAAACAATACCTATTATTAGAATATTCAAATTCCCAGAGAAGTGTACCATTCCAATCAAATTTTTCAACACGACCTGTAACTCCTCCAGCCATAAATGTCGGATTTATATAAGGTAGGTCACTACGCACTATATCTCCATTGTCTAAGAGATATGCACCAAATGCTTGTATATAATTGCTTTCCCACATATGAGCAATTTCACCTTCGGTATCTATCAAATATGTATTAGTTGAAAACTCTGGAGAAAATAGTATATATCCATTAAAAGTGTTAAGCGTATTTTGAGGATTATATATGCTAGTTTTTATGCTTAAAACTGAAGGTATAATGCTAGCCAAAGAAATTATCAATATTACTGCAAAAATGAAACATCTTTTGGAATTATTTACAAACAACATTTTTATCCCATTAGTTTTATTTTTTTATTTTTCTATGATTCATATGTGACAGTTATTAATTTTAATTCTTTTTATTTCAAATTTAAATTAGAAAATGTTATAATAGTATTTAATATACTAATCATATAAAAGCTTAACGATTGTTAATATTAATTATAAGTGGAATTCTAATTTAAAAGCATCCTATTTAAACCTAACTTAAGAGTTTTTTGCATCATCTGAAAAGCAAATTAGAAAAGATTTCTAATTGGAGTAAAAATGTCAAAAGAAAAATTAGATGAACTGAAAGATAGAATTACTCATCATTTCAAAAATGAATTAGAAATTATGAAAGACATTCTTACCTACCTAAGCGAATCAGAATCAAAAGAACTTAATAAATTTATGTTAAATCAACCATATGTTAAAGAAATTAAAAATATTTTAGTAAGATACAATGAATGCAACGTGATACAACTAGAAAAGGATTATGATGGAGTTGCCTCCAGATTACAAAGTTACTTCTTATATAAAAAATAAAAAACCTGTTTGGAATAAATTTATGACATTCTTAACATATAGTTTATATACTTCTACATACATAAGGTATTGCAAAGGGAGGTTGAAACAAATGCAATATAAACTACTTAGAAAAGGATTGGCAGTAAGTATAATTATCTTTTTCTTCTTAATGGTCTTTAGTTCTAGTGGAGTATATATTCCCCCGAATATCTCTGAAACGAACCAAACAAAAACAACATTAACGAAAATAAGATATCCAATTGCAATATTGGAATGGAATGCATCAGAAATTGAAATAGAGTTTATTCGAGCAGGATTAATACCTAGACTTTTCAATGTTGGAAGTATTTCTATGGGGGCTTTTATAATAACTTATCGACTCAAATATAGATTGGTTAATGGAACAATAATGATAAATCCAATTCTTAAACCAAATATTTCTCTTTATCCAGGAGATACTTTTGAGTGGAATCTCTTGGTTAATCACAAAAATATGCTTGGTGACGAATATTGTAAAGAAATTGCATTAGGGCTCATCATTGAAAAAGCAAGTTAATCGTAGTTCTGCACAATAAACCTTGACAATCTTTGGTTTGTTCATATATTATATACTTCTAATTAGATGAGATATTATCATGGGAAATAGGAAGATGAGGAATGTTTGTTGTAAGCAAGCAGACATCCATATTGTTTATCACACGATAAATAAAGTATAGTAAGATTTCTAATTTGCACCCTCGTCCCTTAAATAGTTTCCTGTGCCTATTTTGATGTGTATGAAAAGCCAATTGGAAATGATTTCTAATCAGGAAATTGAAAAGGTTTATATGTATGAAGAGGGAGTTAGAGTTTCATTATAACTATAATTTGATTTAAAAATTATAAAAATTGAGAAAATGATTTATTCAAAAATCAACATTTTTTTTAAAAATCGTATAAAATAAGAGGTATTTATAAAAGTGATTTTTTTCTTTTATAACAAAAATACATTGGTTTTTTAAAGGAATAAAAGTTATGAAAAAGATATAAAGGGAAGAGAAATGGCTAGAAAAAAAGAGAAACGGAGGCAAAAACGATATATTAGTAAAGGTATGAGTTTTGATTTTTCTTATGAAGTGTCAAAAAAGAAAGGTAAGAGACGCCTAAGGAAATCTAAAATGCCAGCTCGGATCAAAAGCACGCCACGGGCAAGGCAAAAATAATTAATTTTTTTAAATGTCTTCATTTCAACATTGCCATAATTCTTGAATTGATTTTCAAACTTTATTGAGTGACATACTCTCAGGCATGAATGCCGGAGCTTCTTTTTAGGCACATTTTGAATCTGTTGAAAATCCATTAAGAGTCGTTTGTTGTAGTCGTTGTTCTCTAATATATTGGATTACGGTTTCTACATTTGCATCTCCTACTGTTCGGTAGAATTTCCCTGGACTCCAGAAATGTCCTTTGGGATATAGATAGCGGTAATTTGGTTTTTGTTTGAATAGTTCTCTTGAACTTGCTCCTTTCAGTAGGTAGAATGCTTGTGAGACACTCATTGTTGTTGGTATTTGTACGATTATGCGTATGTGATCTGGCATCACAATTATTTCTGTAATGTTGATGTGATGCTGTTTTGCTATATTTTGCAGGATTTTTTCGCAAAGTTTTTTATTCTCCTCTTGCCTAAACATTTTGAACCTATATTTGGGACACCATTCTAAGTGGTATAGATTCTGACCAATATTATGGCTTCTGTTAACTAGATTCATTACTTTTTCACGTTCCTGGTCAGGTTTACTATGGCACCCGTTTTTAGCGGGTGCGCCTGGCCGGTACGTGATATATGTTTGGTTTAGAAAAAGTAACGCGTTCATCCCCATACTAAAGTCTGGGGATTTCACGCTTACTAGGTATTAATATTTAGAAAAAAAAATTAAATTTTATTGTTTTAGTTTTTGTAAAAATAATTTTAGTATTAAATATAAAGCAGGATAATTTATTAGATTATCAAAAAAGGTTGTTTTAATGGTTCTTTTTCTTGGAGTTTTTATAGAAACAGGAATTATATTAAAGTCTTCAGAATCATCCTGATTTTCTACTCTTATAACTCCTTCAAATTCTGTACCTATTTCATCTGGTGTAACAATATATACATCTATAGTTACTGGACCATCTTCTGGAGTTAAATCTTCACCAGATTCATAACTAAATGTCCAAGTTCCCCAATCTGGATAAGACACAATTTTCCAGTTCAGTAAAGAAGTATTACCACCGATGTTTTGGACCTTAAAATTACCTATAACCATTTCATTAGTTGGTACATTGACCCAATTTAGAGAACCTTCACAGTATAAATCAGGCTCTTCAGGAGGAGGTTCTTCCTCAGGTGTATAATAAATAACTTTAAATACATCATTTTGAAGAAAATTAGGATATGGGTTAGTATACTGCCAAATAATTTCTTTTTCAGGAGTTACTTCGAGGAATTTACCAGCAGGTCCATTACAAACAATTGTATTACCGTTAGGCAGGCGTTGAGATCCACCTATATAAAATGCATAGAAACTAGAATCATAAATCCAAATCTGCTCTTCTGGACCATAAGCTTCACCAGTTTCAAGATAATAATTTCCATTGCTATCCACAGGTGGAACAATTTCATCGATAGAAGTATAATCTGGACCTGGACGGCCTCCGCCGTTGTTAAAAACCAGAATGTTTCCTTCACCGGGACAACCAGGATCTATCCAACTGGCATCATGCTGACCAAAAAATTTTTTATCACTTGATAAACCTGCATGATATGCCACTGGATTTCCCCATCTATATAATAGGTCTCCTCCTTTTCCACTATTTCCACCTGTATGACCTGCTGCTTCTTCTGTTGTTGTACTATGATCGATTACCCATATTTCATTAAAATTATGAACGCTAAGTAGTATTTGATCAAATTCTTCATTATAATCAATCGAGTTAGTATGGAGCCAATCAGCATTATAAGGCCCAAAGTTAATATTAATTAACTCAGGGTGTTCACCTACAATTCCATAATTATCTTTAGAAGAATCATAATCCTGAATTAAATGATCCCAGACATGCCATTCCCAAACTATTTCACCACTTGTTGGACCTGTTTGTTTAACTTCAATAACATGATCTGGCATTAGAGTATTACCATTAAGTTTATTGGGATTTCTACCTGCAGCAATGGCTTCTGAACGTGTTTTTTTTTCCCAAGCTATCATTAGAATATTTCCATTAGGCAATGGCTCAATATCATGATGGCTAAGATAATCACTGGTATAATATCTGAAATCCCAGATTAATTCTCCATCCCACGTTATTTTCTGAACACCTCCACCGGCACCTCCTCCAGAAATTGACAGTTTTATAGTATAAAGAATAGAACCATCTTCCAACATATAAACAGATTCACCTGGGAAATAACTACTTGACCAAGTATGTTTCATCGTCCCATTTTTATCAATAAGATATGCTTTTCTAGATTGCATAGGTGCATAAAGAATTAGATCCTCATCTACGATTGAACATTGTTTAATAACTTGATTAAACGTCCAAGTCATTGATATAGGTACAAAACATGTTCCAAGTAATAAAATAACGAATGAAAAAGCAATAGTTCTATAATTAAAGAATGTTTTAATCTTAATCAACCCCCGATATTTTTTAAACTAAATATAACATATATCATTAATAATATTTTCTCCCAATATCAATCCAAATTTTCACATAATTATTTTTTGATAAGTTAAAATCTAAGGAAAAAATGATTTTTATTATATTAATTCAACAAAATATTTAATATCATTGATATCTTGAATAACTCTTTTTAAAAAAAATTAATAAAATGTTAATTTTGAATTAAATTATCGTTTACCTCAATGGTTTCATACAAATACCATGCGTCTCTTAATTGTTTCAATGAATCAAAGTTAATTTTTGTAGCATATATATCAGTATTTATTAAATCAATTTCTAAATTCCTAATTAATTTTAAAATATAATCATTTTGACTTGAAGTATTTTGATAATTTTTGATTTCACTATTTATAGTATTTAAAATTTCTAAATAATTAATATTATTAAAATAGATTTTATCAATTTTTTCTTTGTTATAACTATTCAGGTTTTTTAATTGATCTATAAGCGAAATGTTTTTCAATAATAACATCTGAGAAATTGAGTCCAATTGTTTTAAATAATTCACAGTATCATCATTAATATTTGGATCGTCAAGAGCGCTAAGAGACCTTAAAATTACCTTATAAAAATAATCTAATCCACGCCGTTCTATCCATGATCTAAAATTTTTACTCATTTGATTATCTTCAACAAGATTATCTATTGTTACAGCTATATCTTGATATATATCGCTCATCTCATAAAATTGACTTATGACATTTCCGATCCTTTCATATAAATCATTAAAAATATCTGATGTCATACCATCTATCTGGAGATTCATACTTTCAAAACCTTGTTTTTTGATAATATTAAGTGGATAGGCTTCTTGAAAGTTATTATCCTTAGTTATCTTTGAAGATACATAGAGCATAGAATTATGAATCACCCGTTTCATTTGTATATCACCAAGTTCAGGATGATCGCCGAATGTGACAATTTTTCCTTTGCCATATTCAGATGTAGTCCATATAGTTTTTCCAATTATAGATGATGTCCATAGCTTATATAACAATCCAAATATTGAAAAAATAGATGAAAATCGATTAATCTTTGTCATATTTACACTTTTTACTGTACCAAGTGTTTTTATATTTTCTCCAAGGTTAGAAAAAGTTCCTCCAAACCTTATCTGAGAACCATGGAGTATTTTATTTACTCCAACAGTAGCTGGATGATAGCTATCCTGAATGGTAACATTAATGTCTGCAAATAAACCCTGAGAAATCAAAAAGTCCTGCATTTTCATAAAAATGATAGAAGGTAATATCGGAAATTTGTATAGAATTAAATTAAAAGGCATATATCTCATTCCGCTACTTGTAACATAAGCACCAAAGCATGTTCCAACATAACCTCCACCATTTCGAACAAACTGTTTAATTTCAGATTGATAAAGATAACGTTTAATAAGACTTAATCCAGATAATACATGACTAATAAATGATCCACCAGTCCACATCATGGTATTAAAATTACCATTATTTAAACTTGTAATAATATTGTCTTCATTTAAAAATTCATTATTTAAAAAACCTGCCTGCGATAAAGGGGATACATACCATTTTAAGGCTTCAAGGGTAACACCTTCACCAAAAAAATATGCTATCTTTGGTTCAGTAAGTTTATATAAACTATGTATACTTAATTCCTGCATTAAAAGAAAGGTTTCTACTGTTGGGATTGATTTATTGATAAGCTCATGGGTGTTGTTATAATCATATATTATAACAGTAATTCCAGAATCAATATTGATATTTCCTGTGAAAGGAACTACGAATGTACCTTTTTCAAAAACCCTCATTTCAGGCTCTACATCCTCATTAATTTCCATTGATTGTAAGGTTAATTTTGAAAATGACCAATAAACTGATATATTCATTCTGAGCAAATCGTTAATTAGATTCATTACAGTATATTGTATCTCTGGTTCTTTTGAAATTTCATCACTTGTTGGTAGTGGTACAATAAAACCATAACAGTGTGAGCTCTTGTCTGATCCTGTGTATATTGATTCAGACCCTAATGTATTGAAATTCATCATTAAAAACATAAAACAAAAGATAAATGCTATGAACTTTCTAACAATTTTAACTATTATAATCAACCCCTTTTGAGTATTAATTTTTAAAAGAATGAATAACTTATTATTTATTTATTTTTCCCAATTTATTCCCAAATCCTAGGCAATGTAACATTTATCATTTTAATATAAAAATTAGAAAAAAAAATTCCAAAAGTTTTATCATTTAAGCAAAAATGTTTAATAATACAAATGAAAATTGAAATTGAAGATATTATATTTGGCACACTTGCAATTATATCTATTGCGATTTGGTATTTTTCTCTTATAATATTTGATTATCCTCTATTAAGTATAATATTTCTATGGGCTGCTATGATTTTAATATCAATTTTATATATTTATGTATACAAAAAAAGAAAAAGAGATGTTAAAATTTTAAGAATCCGATTTTATGTCTCAGGCATACCAATATATCCAATGATGATCTATTATATTTACAAACTAGTTTTTGATGATGGTTTGCCAAAAAATCAGGAATTTTTACCATTATTTGTTATATTACCAGCTCTGGCTCTCAATGGAATTATTTTATATTTTTATGAAATAAGAAAATGAGATTAATGAGATATTATGGAGGGCTGTAACCCCAACGGTTAATGGTAAATTTCCAGTTATCATAAATATGTTTTATTATCTTTTCATTGATACTGTATACATTTGTTTTATAATCCTTTTGTCTTTCAAGGTATTTCAGTATTTCTGGAAGGGCATTTTTTAATCCAGGCATATTTAATTTTATATATATTTTATTAACTTGTTTTATTGGATCTGAAACAAGATCTTCATATTTTACTTCAACAAATTTATCTTTGGGAATATGCTTTTTTTGTTCGAAAAAACTGTTCATAACTCTTATATAATTATTAACTACTTGTTTTTCAATTTCATCTTCTGAACCATTTTGTAAAGCAAGTTTGTTTAAAACTCTATTTCTCATTTTAACAGTTGAAAGATAAACTTTATATGGATTCCTATAAATATGAATAAAGTGGGCTTCAGGAAATATTTCTAACAATGTTTTAATTCTGGTTGTATTTGCAGGATTTTTAAGAAGGAGTCTTTTTCCATTATTTGCATATGTCACAGTTTTCATAAATTTTAGATAGTTATTCTTCCATTGGTTTTTTTCTTTAATATTTAAGCCATCAAAATGTATAGATTTTAAATATTGTTCCTCTGCATTTTTTGGAAAATGCAAACAATGAAAAAAAGACCATGGACATAGAACAGCAATTGCTGCTTCTTCTTCATATGGACCATCAGCTTCAACTCTGATTTCGTCCATGGGTCTTTGTTTAGGTAGAAAATTTGATAAAAATTTTTTGGTAGGCTCAAGAATTAAAAAACTATCAGGCAGAAGGGTATTCCATAATGAAACATAGCAGAATTGAGGATCTTGACTTAAAAGCTCATGAAGATAGGATGTCCCACTTCTCCAGTGACCAATAATTATTACTGGGGGATGATCTATTTTTAATTTGTTAATTTTAGATTCATATTTCATTTTAAAAAGTGTTCTTGCTGGGGCAGTAACTATAGATGCTAATGTGATAAAAGAACCCCTGGCAAAATATTTATAATCGACTCCTTTATTTTTTTCAAGCAATTTTATCCATTTTCTTGTTGATATCCCAAATAGTGGATGTTGGATAGTTTGATCATGAATCTGATTTTTTTTATTTTTCATGTTTTTCTCCTTTTTTTAAATGATTTACTGTAATTGTTATAAAAAGGATAACAATTGAAATTATATAAAGATAGAAACCAAAACTAGGACCCCGGTTAGATAAAAACATATGTATTTGATTATAACTTGGAACACCTATAAAATGATTTAATATAAGTAGAAAACAACCAAATATTGTTATAATATTTATTAAATTTATTCGGCAATGATTTTTAGATGATAAATAAAAAGATTCCTCAGAAATTGTGATTTTGGTAGCTGTAATTGTCATTATGTTATTTAATATTAATAAAAATTTCAAATTGAAACAACCTCATATGATGATTATTTAATTTTTTTATCAAAAACACGAAATTTTTTAACAACTTTAGCATCAGTTTTCGCAATTGTTGCATGTGCGACAGTATTTTTCTCATCTATTAAACCAACTTTTGCACCAATATATCCTCTTTTTTTCATTTCAACCAAAGCCTTATAATTTAAATACGAGCCAATATTTTTATTACGGAAATCTTTTTTAATACCGATAAAATGTAATTTTCCTTGATTTATTAGATGTTTCCTCAACAGAAATTGAAATATTTGATAAAGACCTAGCTTACCTTTCATTTTATTAAATACCTGGTTATAATCAGGTGTGGACCAAAGGTATGCAATAGGAGATCCATTCTGTTCGGCAACCAAAAAAAGTTTTGAATCAACATACCATCGTAATTGTTTCATACCAAACCTAACTCGTACTTCCTCCTTAGAAACAGGTACATATCCCCAATGGCCATTAAATGTATCTAAGAATAAATTAATCCACCATTTCAATTCTTTCTGTGTCCTTAGCCGTTTGAATGGACGAATTTTTACCCCAGATGCTTCACACTCCTGTACTTTCTCTTTAAGCTTTTGGGGAATTGGTTTCTGTAAATCGATATGATATAATAAAAAATCACGTGCTTTTTTCATATCAAATTTTTTAGCAAATAAAATATAATAGGATGGCGAGTATGATGATAATAAACTTGGATGGGAATCAAAACCATTACACAAAAATCCACAGCTAATATCGACTCTTCCATTTATTGGCCCTCTCATTACATTAATGTCTTTTGAAACAAGCCAACTTTGAACACTTTTTAATAAGGCTTCAGCACATTTGAAATCTTCAATACATTCAAAAAAACCAAAATATCCAACTTTTTTATCTATCGATTCACAAAATTTATTATCTATTATCCCTGCAATTCGACCAACTATCTTATTATTTTTCTTTGCAATAAATAATATACAATCTGCATGAGTCCAAAATGGATTTTTTATTTTAAAAAAATCTTTAAATTCAATCCAAAATGGAGCTATCCAATATGGATTGTTTTTATATAGATGAAAAGGAAAATTATAAAAATCTTTAAAGCCTTTAAAATTATTAACTGTTTCAATACTTATATCATCAGAAAAATGTTTAATTTCATTACTTTTTGTTTCATAAATATAGTTATAGTTGAATTTAGCTTTTTTATTATCATTATTTTTATATGAGGCAAATTTATCAATGTAAAGTGATTTCAATTTGATTAACATGTTCATTTAAATTCATCCAATATTGATTAATATTTAACGATTCAGGAATTCCAGGATAATCTTTTGGGTATCTCTCTATTCTGGCAACAGCATTAGTAAAAAGAGTAGGTAATCTATTTTTATATTTCCATACAATCTCTTTTTCAGGATTAACTTCAAGAAATAAACCTTGTCGTGCACTACAAATTAAGGTATTACCATTTGGTAGGCGTTGTGCATTTGACAAAATCATTGAAAAAAGCGTAGGTGGATTTTTAGCTTTATATGTCCAAATTGGTTCTTTTGGACCATAAGCTTTACCAGGTTCAAGATAATAATTTCCATCACTGTCCACCGGAGGAACAATCTCCTCTATAGAGGAATATTTACGGTCTATATTACCATTATTGAACACTAATAAATTTCCTTCACCAGGACAACCTTCTTCTATCCATACGCTGCTATGTTGCGAAAAAAATATTTGATCATCTTTATTTCCTGCTCTATATGCCTGAGGATTTCCCCAACGATATAAGATATCTCCACCTTTACCTGATCTTCCACCAATATGACCTGCAGCTTCCTCAGTTGTTGTACTATGATCGATTACCCATATTTCATTGAAAGTAGGCGAGCTTATAACGATTTGGTCAAAAGTTTCATTGTAATCAATTGAGTTAATATGATTCCAATCTGCATGTATATGACCAAAGTTTATATCAATTAATTCAGGATGATCTTCAACAACACCATAATTATCTTTAGAAGAATCATAATCCTGAATTAAATGATCCCAGACATGCCATTCCCAAACAATATTACCACCACTTGAGCCAACTGGCTCTACTTCAACAATATGATCTGGCCAAATGGCATTTGCTTTTAATTTATCGGGATTACGTCCTGCGGCAATTGCCTCATCCCGTGTTTTATATTCCCAAGCAATTAATAAAACATTACCATTAGGTAATGGTTCAATATCATGATGCGAACAATGTTCATTATTAGAATATTCAAACTCCCATAAAAGATTGCTATCCTCATCAAAAATCTCAACCCTTCCAGCAATACCTCCACTTCTAAAAATAGGGTTATCATATGGAAGGCACAAACGAAATAGTTTGCCATTT
Source organism: uncultured Thermoplasmatales archaeon (assembly GCA_964346655.1). Classification (GTDB taxonomy): domain Archaea; phylum Thermoplasmatota; class E2; order DHVEG-1; family DHVEG-1; genus CAYFVP01. Next base: position 13,599 of record CAYFVP010000160.1, on the reverse strand, counting down.
TCAAGTAAGTATGTACCAAAGCCTTGTATGTAATTACTCCTCCAAGAATAAATAATTTTACCGTTGTTATTTATTAGATAAATATATCTTGAGTATTCTGGTCCAAACAGGGTATATCCTTCATATGGTTCATTATTTTCAGAGAATTCTGTTAAAATTTTTGTATTTGATCCAAATAATCTAATTGAAATTTTTTTCCAGGATAATTTTATATCAGATAAACCAATAGTTAAATTAAGAATTGGATAGTTGAAAAAAATTCCTAAACCAAAGCCAAAAATAGGGATATTAATTTCAGTTGAATCACCAGCGGCAAGATAAGATATCACATACTCCTTTTTTGGTATTAAAATAAATTTACCATATTCAATATCAACATTCAGTATAATATTTTCAAAATCAGAAGCTTGATTATTAAAGATTTCAACAGTTAAACCATGTCCATCTTTTATTGGGCCAATATTAATACCAAAATTTTCATTTTGATTTATAATATCGTCTAAATAAATACTATTATTTATCTTTAAAGAACTAGTCCCATTCACAACTATTATTATAAAAATTATCCCAAATAATAAACATTTCTTATACATTTTTTTACGCCAATACATAATTATATTTAGCAATTCTTATTTTATTAATATAATTTACCTTATTAACCTTTTTTCCCAATTTATTACCAATTTTAAAAAAAATTATTATTCTTAATTCTTCAAAATATCAAAGGGAATTTAGTAAGTGACAAAAGTTTTTGGATGAGTATTAATCCAAATGATTGAGAAATAAAAGATTTCTTTCTTTTCAGAATTTCCAAGAACTTATGTCATATACTAATTAACAAATACTTTTGTATATACAAATCTGAGTTAAATGCGAACTTTAATCTATACCTACTTATTTTTGGGTGATGGTATTTATTAATGAGATCTATAGATTTACCAGATGTTCAATCGAGTCCCTCGCATTCCAATTTTAAGTTAACAAGAGTTGGAGTTACAGACGTAAAAAAGCTTGTAAATATTAAAAGACCTGGTAGAAATAAAGCAATTCCCCTCATTATAAAAATGGACCTATTTGTTGATCTTCCAGCTTCTCAAAAAGGAAGTCATATGTCTAGAAACTTAGAGCTTGTTTCAGATATAATTGATGAAAATCTTCAGCAACCAGTAACTGACCTTGAATCCTTTTGTGCTCAAACAGCAAAGCTTCTTCTTGAAAAACATGAATATGCTACTTTTTCTGAAGTAAGAGCAGAAGCAGATTACTTTTTAGAACGAACTTATCCCTCTGGTAATAAAGGACTTGAACCTTACAAACTTGTTGCAGAAGCGCGTGCCAGGGCAAATGGAGAAATGAAAAAACTCATAGGTGTAAGGGTTATAGGAATGACTGCATGCCCCTGTGCTCGAGAGGTAATAAAATCTATTGGAAAATATGAAGAAATAGATATTCCTCCAACTCATAATCAGAGAAATATTACAACACTTATGATAGAAGTTCCAGGTGAAGATAAATCAGTTGATGCTAATGATTTAATAGATATCGCAGAAAAATCATTTAGTAGTCCTACATATGGAATATTAAAGCGTAGAGAAGAAGGACAACTTGTATATAACGCACATAAAAATCCTAAATTTGTCGAGGACGTTGTAAGAGATATTTTAAGTTCAATTTTGATTAAATACAAAAATCTACCAGATGATGTTATGGTTGTTGTAAGAAGCGAAAGCGAAGAATCAATACACAAACATAACGCATTTGCAGAACGAATGACAACATTAGGTGAACTTCGTAAATAGTCCTTTAATATATTTTGATTTCAAATATAATTACATTATCAAAACATATAAAAAAATGATAATTATCTATTGAAATTCAAGGTAATAAAATGAATCTCAATGAAAAAATTAAGATGTTCAATGATGTATTTGCCCCTAAATCTGGTGAAAAAGTATTATTTTTAATTGATAAACCACATGGAAATTTAAAGGATAACAGTGGTTGGAAAGAATGTAGAAAAATGGGTAAAGAATGGTATAATATATTTAAAGAAATGGGAAAAAAATCAGGATTTTCTGTTGATATTTTGGAATTTGAAGCAACTGGTATGGATAATGCACCATTATCTAAAGAATTAATTGTTAAAATAAAAAAATCAAACTTGGTTCTTGCAGCAGTTGAGTATTCAATTTCATCATCTGTTGCACCAATTTGCTTTTCTAAAGGAAGTATTACTCGCGGTGCAGGTATGCATTTGGAAAGGATCATGGAAAAAACAGCTTTTAAAGCAAACTATAAAGAAATAAAAGAGTATGCAATTAGAATTAAAAACTTTTTAAACAGGGCAATTGGAGCAGAAATAGTATTTACTACAGAAGATAACCTTTTTATGGATTTAAGAAATCGGCTTGCATTTGCAGATAAAGGTGACTGCACTAAAACAGGCCAATATATTAACTTTCCAAGCGGAGAGGCAGCCAAAGCACCTTATGAAGGAGCAAAAGATGAATTTAAAGAGTTTGGAGAGAGTAAAACAAAAGGAATTTGGCCAGTTTCTTATGATGGAGAACTAGTAAAATTTAAGGTTAGAAATAATAGAATTGTAGAAATCATTGGTAATGGAAAAAATGCTGAAAAAATGGAAAATTTCTTTAAAGAAAATGATACACGGAGAAATATTGCAGAGTTAGGTATTGGTTGTAATCCAAAAGCTGTTATTACAGGAAATATTTCTATGGATGAAAAGGTAGGTCTTCATATTGCTTATGGAAAAAGTTCGCATCTTGGTGGAAAAAAAGATAGTGATATGCACCTAGATATTGTTTATGCAAAGGGTTGTCCTATTGAAGGAACAACACTTACTCTAATAAATTCAGATGGCACAAAAACTGAGTTAATAAAAAATGCAAAATTAAGATATGAACTGCTCAAATAATTCATTGAATTATAAATTTGATATAGACGTATTATTGATATTAAATCAAGTTTTATTTTTAATTTTTTTAAGTTTAAGTATGTATATAATTAAAATTGTCACTCCATAAAACAAGCCAGAATATAAAAAAACTCGGGTGTAGCCTAATGTGTCTAACATAATTCCAGCTAATCCATTTCCAATTCCTACTTCACCTATGTTTACTAGAGCCATAAAAATAGAAAATTGAGAAGCTGCAACTCTTGGATTTGTAATATCCATTGCAACTGCACCTATTGATGCATACACACCTCCAAACAAAAAACCGATGATTCCATAAAGAATAGCTAAAATCTGCCAATTATCTGCAAATATAAGGGCCACAGAAAAAAATATACTACTAAAATAAACCATATATAATGTTGGTTTTCGACCCAATCTATCTGTTAGGATTCCACAAATTAATGAACCAAAAATATTTGTAATTGGAAATATTGCAGCAATCAGTCCTATTTGCGCAACATCTAACATAAGAACATTTTTCATGTACAAAGGAACAATTATAAGTAAAAGCCCACCACTTATTCCAGCTGTAGGTGCAAAAATGCAAAACAATTGAACATTTTTTTTCTTGAACTCAGTGATTAGAACTGAAGTGATTTTTTTACGTTTTATAACCTTTTTAATTTCTTTAACAGCAAGAGGAAAAAGAATTATTAATAATATCATTAAACCAGCAATTATAAAGACAGTGCTATACCCAAAACTACTAGCTATTTGAGTAAATAAAAATGAGCCTATACTCATTCCAATAAAGATTCCTGTAAACATAGCGCCATTAACCTTCCCACGTTCCTCTTCTTTTGTTGTTTCAATTGCCCAAGCATCTGCTGATACATCTAGAAATGATATCCCAGTCGTTCCAATAAAAAATATTAAGATAAAAATAATCAATGCGTTTGCTGGATCAATTAAACTAATAACAAAAAGAGAAACTGCTGATGTTAAGACACCAAGCAAAACAAATCGCTTTCTTCCAAATTTTATGAAATAATCAACTATTCCACCAAATATGAATTTAATCATTACCGGTAACCCTGAAACTGCAATCACTAAACCTAATATTGTTGGGGAAATACCCAAATCAGTGAAATATAAAGGAATTATAACTACTGATATTGCCCATTTAAGGCCCTCTGAAAAATATAAACTACTAAAAAGAAAGTATTTCAAAAATGTATGTTTTGTAATATCAATCATTGTTAATGTAATCATTTATAAAAATTTAAATTTTATCAATTAAATAAAATTAAGATTTTTTTAATGAAAAAAGATTATTTTTAATAATTTAATATCTCTCTAAGAAATGAGTATATTAAACGATATTAAAGAAACATTAAAAGACACAGGTTCAACATATGCCTTTCTTCTAAAAATAATGATACCCATTAGTATTATTGTTAAAATTCTTGAAGAATTCGGTGCAATAGACGTAATTGGACAAAATCTTTCACCAGCGATGGGAGTTGTTGGTCTGCCAGGGGATTTTGGATTGGTTATTGCAACAGCTATGATTACAAATATTTATGGTGCACTTATTGTTTTTTTTCAACTGTCTCTAACAAACACCTATACAATTGGACAAGTAACAATTGTTGCTTGCATGATGCTTATTGCTCATACCCTCCCTATCGAAACTCGAATTGCTCAAAAAGCAGGAGTAAGACTTTGGTATACAATTTCATTTAGAATCCTTTGTGCATTTGCATTTGGAGCAATATTAAATGTATTATTTTCTAAATTTAATCTATTTCAAAATGAAAATATTTTAATTTGGAAACCAGAATATTCTAATTTCACAATTTTACAATGGGCAATAGGACAAGTTGGTTATTATATAATGATTTTTTTGATAATTTTAGCGCTTATGACTCTAATGAAAATATTGAAAAAAACAGGAGTATTAGAACGATTAAACAATTTTTTAAAACCTGGGCTTGAATTTTTAGGTATGAGTAAAAACGCTGCAATTCTTCCAATCATAGGAATGACTCTTGGCCTTTCATATGGTGGGGGTCTTATTGTCAAAGAAGCTAAATCTGGTCATATATCTAAAAAAGATGTATTTTTATCGTTATCCTTCATGGGTCTTTCCCATAGTCTCATCGAAGATACTCTTTTAACTCTGGCAATTGGCGCTTCAATATTTGGAATATTATTTGGAAGAGTTATATTTACTATATTTATTATGATTATCCTTATAAAAATAATTAATCGACTTTCAAAAAATACATTTGAGAAAAATTTAATGACCACATGATATTTATAAATGTTACATTCAAATTTATTGACTTTCTTAAAAAGTTTTAAAATCAATTTCTGATTAACCTACCTTATGGCAAAATATAAAATCTCATGATTACCTGGAGATGGAGTTGGAAACGAAGTAATGGATTGTGCTAAAATTGTACTTGATACAATTGGTCTTGACGCAGAGTATTTTCCTGGAGATATTGGATGGGAATTTTGGAAGAAGAAAGGAAATCCGTTACCAGATAGATCTATTGAACTTTTAAAAGAAACAGATTGTTGCCTTTTTGGTGCAATTACATCAAAACCAAAAGATGAAGCTGAAAAAGAGCTCTCTTCTGATCTTCAAGGTAAAAGTTATGTTTATTCTAGTCCGATTGTAGGAATTAGACAGCTTTTTAATCTTCATACTAACATGCGACCATGTAAAGCTTTTAAAGGAAATCCCTTGAATTATAGAAACGATATAGATTTAGTTGTTTTCAGAGAAAACACAGAGGGTTTATATGCGGGGGGTTGAATTTCATCCTGACCCTAAGGAGATTTTCAATGCACTCATGGTTCATTAGAAGATGAAAAAATTTGAAGGGGTTTCTTTAAATGATTTAGCGATTTCTACTCATATTTTTACTCTTAAAGCTTGCCAAAATATTATTCGTCAGGCCTTTAATTATGCAAAATAACATAACAGAAAAACTGTAACAATTGTAGAAAAACCTAATGTTATTCGGGAAACAAGTGGTATGATGATTCGAGAAGCACGAAAGATTGCAGAGGAATATCCAGGTATTGAATTATGGGAAACAAATGTTGATGCTATGTGTATGTGGCTAGTTAAAAATCCACAGGATTATGATGTAATTGTTTCATCAAATATGTTTGGTGATATTATCTCTGATCTTGCTGCTCAACCTGTTAGAGGTCTTGGATTTGCAGCAAGCGGAAATATTGGTGATAATTTCGTAGTTTTTGAGCCAACTCATGGTTCAGCACCTAAATACGCAGGGCAATACAAGGTTAACCATATTGCTATGATTAAATCTGTAAAACTTATGCTTGATTGGTTAGGTGAAAAGAAAATTGCAAAAAAGCTTGAGCTATCTATAGCATCTGTAATTAAAGAAGGAAAAGTTAAAACTTATGATCTTGGTGGAAATAACACCTCTCTAGAAGTCACCAAAGAAATAGTAAAAAAATTTCAAGACCTTTAAAACATTTTGAACCTGTATTGTCAAGTAACATAGGTAACATTTCTCTAAGGAGAGTACTTGTTACCTTTTTTGGATAATTATAGATATTCATTAATGTTTTTCGGCAAATCACACATATACAACTAATGTTACCGATCTCAGTTGACATTACAGAACCGAAATTTTATTATATTTATTTGAAATATTTTAATACAAAAAATCTAAAATAATATAAAAATCTATTTGTTTAAATTTATTTGTTTTATAGAAAGTATTAAATTAAATAATTATATTCTAATTTTATTAATATTATTGGGGGGCGGAAAATTAGATGAAAAAGCAAATCATGGTGGTTCTATTATTACTACTGATAACTACTGCAATTTTACCAGTACAAGGGTCCATCAAGAAAAATAGCAATATAGTAGAGAATAATCTTGAATATTCAGATGTAAATAATAAGATCATTGAGCTATTTACAGGATTTAGCTATGAATTGAAATTAAATTATTTTCTAAATACTTTAAATGATGGTGCAATTTGGACAACATTGGATGATTGTGGTGAATATCAACAAAATGTAAACCATTTTTTTGCAGGAGATGACGTTTATGTAAATGGAGAAAATTTTGACCCAGATACTGATTATTTTTGGAATGTTGAAGGAACCCCTAATTCTTGTGATTTAAATATTATAGTAGCAAATGGTATTATTAATACAGACTCTTATGGTAAATTTTGTTTTTTAGCCTATACTGTTCAATATGATGATTGCGGCGTTTATCATATAAATGTTGGAAATAAAAACGATAATTTTCAAGTAGTAACATTTGAAAATGATCCACCATTAATTTTCAATCCAAATCCACCAAATGGTGCAAACAACCAACCTATAACAATTTCAGAATTAAGTGTAACAATAGAAGATCAAGAAGGTGATACCTTTGATTGGTCTATAGAAACCAGTCCCAATATCGGTAGTAACAGTGGTACAGGTGAAGTTAATGGTACTAAAACCTGTATTATTTCTGGCTTAGAATATAGTACAACTTATAACTGGTATGTTAATGCTTCGGATATAGGTGGTAGTGGTAATACTACACAGTTTGTTTATTCTTTTACTACCATTTCTAGCAATCCTCCGGTGATTTCTAATCCAGATCCATTTAATGGATCTTCTGAAGTAGCTATTAATCTGACTGAGATAAGTGTGACTATTGAAGATCCTGAAGGGGATAACTTTGATTGGAGTATTGTAACCGATCCTAATATAGGTAGTGCAAGTGGCTCTGGGGAAAGTAATGGTACAAAAACATGTGATGTTTCTGGACTATTATATTCAACAACTTATACTTGGACTGTAACTGCAAATGACGTTGGTGGTAGCGGAGAATCAATAGTAGAGATTTATACATTTACTACAATTACTAATAATCCTCTGGTAATTTCTGATCCAGATCCTGATGATGGTATCATTGGTGTTTCTATTTCACTTTCTGAGCTGAGTGTTACTATTGAGGATCCTGAGGGCGATAGCTTTGATTGGACAATTGAAACCAGCCCTGATATTGGTAACAGTGGTGCTTATAATGAATACAATGGAGTAAAAACATGTAGTGTCTCTGGTCTTAATTATAATACAACTTATACATGGTTTGTAAACGCTTCAGAATCTGGTAGTGGACAAATAACCGGGGAGATTTATACATTTACTACAGAATCAGAAGGAAATGATCGCCCAGTTTTTTCAGATCCAAATCCACCTAATAGTGCTACCTTAATACCTATTACACTTTCTGAGTTGAATGTTACTATTGAAGATCCTGAGTATGACAGATTTAATTGGAATATTGAAACTAGTCCTAATATTGGTAATAGTAGTGGAAATTGGGAGCATGATGGAATAAAGACATGTAGTATATCTGGTCTAGAGTATGAAAAAACATATATCTGGAAGGTAGAGGCAACTGACCCAATTGGTAGCGGTAAAACCAGAAGAAGATATTATATCTTTTATACACAGTCAAAACCACCAAATATACCGAGTTTACCAGAAGGGCCTTTAAATTTAGACGTTAATAAACCTGGAAATTTTTGTACTCAAACATCTCATCCAGATGGAATTAAAGTACAATATAGGTTTGATTGGGATGCAGAAGACTCTCATGTTTATAGTTATTGGACAAATTTTGTTTCTTCCGGAACTAAAATTTGTGTGGAACATTCCTGGAATAAAGCAGGAACGTATGTGGTAAAATCAATAGCAAGAGACGAAAAGGGCGTTACTAGTAAATGGTCAAATGGAATAACAATTATAATTGGAAATCATCCACCTGAAAAACCAGAAACCCCCTGGAAAAAAACAAGGGCTCCAAAAAGCCTTACATTTTGTACAAAAACCAATGATCCTGACGGAGATCAGATCTGGTACTGGTGGGATTGGGGGGATGGAACAAATAGCAATTGGTTAGGACCATATAATTCTGGAGAAACATTTTGTACTTCTCATAGTTGGAATGAAAATGGTGATTATAAAATAAAAGTTAAAGCAAAAGATATATATAATATAGAAAGTGAATGGTCAGAAACAACACATATAAGTTTGATTCGGGCAAAAATAAAAAACCAACACCTGATTTCTTTATTTGGTCGTTATATATATCTATTCCCTATATTAAAAATGTTATTTTTAAGATAAAAATAATAAAAATTATATGTTAAAAAACTCATTTTTTTTAATTTTATTAAATTAAAATCTAGAAGAATAATTATATGATATAAAAAATAATATTTAGTAAGATTTAAGTATGCAAGTTCAATAACAAAATGGAGTTATTATAAGGGAAGGTTATAAAAAAATGAAGAAAAAAATTTTTTCGATAACAGTGGTAATGATTTTAATATTATTAGGAGTAACCACTGTGTCAGATGCAAGAATGAGCATGAGCAAACAATACTCAAAAATAGAGAAAACAACTACTCAAAATAGAGTAATTCCTCTAGGTTCAGCAACTGTTTATGGTGATGGTATAGAGGAAAATACGATTGTTGAAGTTTCGATTGAACTAAATGAGGTTAAAATCGAACCACCTGAGGAATACGTTGATCTACAAATGTCATACTCTTTACAATGTGATGCAGACAAGGATATTGGAATTGTTATTCTATTGGCTCAGGTAAATTTTGAAAGCAGAGGAGACAATGTTGTACTTGCAGATGAAATTGAAAGTGGCGACATTGTAATTACAGATGTACTACTTAAAAATCTAAATGTGTTAACTGTTGAAGCAGCTGCCTTTTATATTAATAGCGATCCGGTATTCTATAGATTTGATATTGGTACTGGCGGTGCAATTGTTGAGAAAAAATCCAGAAATATTCATACTAGATTACATAGATTTCCATTGGTTCAATCTTTACTTGGTTTACTAAAATTCAATAAATTAATTACTTAAAAACGGACTTTTTAATTGCGTTGCACCCCTAAATAATCAAAGCTCATCTCATTTTTTTTATTTTCGTAAAATATAATATGTAATCAAAATAAAAAATATTCCAGTTTGACATTTTTACACGATGGATATATATATCATCAAGATTAGAGATATAATTAATAAATTTCCACAGGTAGGTGAAAGGGATGAATATAAAAAATGAAAATATATTTATTTTAAGTCACCGTTTCTTCACAGGTTCTCTAATAATTATTGCTTTATTATTATTAACAATCAACTTTTTTCTTCATTAATCTATTTTTATTTTAATTTAATAATCTCAATAAAGATTTTTTGATAATATACAACAAAATCTATAAATTGATATTTGATTAACAGTGACCAACCAAGGTCAGTTTTATATGACAGATAAAAAGAAAGTTATTATCATGGGAGCTGCAGGCCGTGACTTTCATAATTTTAACACCTTTTTTAGAGATAATGAAAACTATGATGTTGTAGCTTTTACTGCAACTCAGATACCAGGTATCTATGAAAGAAAATATCCATCTGAGCTTTCAGGTAAACTTTATCCGAATGGAATCTACATTTATTCTGAAAAAGATTTAACCAGGCTTATTAAAGAAAAAAATGTTGATGAAGTGGTTTTTGCTTATTCTGATATACCAAATTCTTATGTTATGAATAAATCTGCAATAGTAAATGCTGCTGGTGCAGATTTTGTTTTAATGGGGACTGATAAAACTCAATTAAAATCAACAAAACCAGTAATTGCTGTATGTGCTGTGCGAACTGGTAGTGGCAAGTCACAAGTTTCAAGAAAAATATTTGAAATTTTAAGAAAAAAGGGGTATAAAGTCGCCTCTATCCGTCATCCAATGCCATATGATAAAGATTTGACAATGCAAATTGTACAACGTTTTGCTAGTTACGAAGATCTTGATAAATATAACTGTACAATTGAGGAACGTGAGGAGTATGAGCCCTATATTGACATGGGAGGAATGATATTTTCTGGCGTTGATTATGAAAAAATATTAAGAAATGCTGAAATTGAGTCAGATGTAATTGTTTGGGATGGCGGCAACAATGATTTTTCTTTGATTAAACCTGATTTACTTATTACTCTTGCAGATCCTTTTAGAGCTGGTCATGAACTATCTTATTATCCTGGTGAGCTAAATGCAAGACAGGCAGATATAATAATTATAAATAAGGTAAATACAGCTAATCCTGAGGATATTGTAACTGTTAGAAATAATATAAAAAAGGTAAATCCTGATGCTCAAATAATTGAAGGGATTTCAGAAATTATTGTAGATGAAAAAGAAAAAATTAAAGATAAAAAGGTTCTTGTATTAGAAGATGGACCAACTTTAACTCATGGAGGTATGAGTTTCGGTGCTGGAAAAATAGCTTCTGAAAGATGGGGTGCAAAGGAGATAATTGACCCAAGGAATTTTGCAGTAGGCTCTATCATTGACATATTCAATAAATACACACATCTATCAAATGTTTTACCAGCGATGGGCTATGGTAAAAAACAGATTCAAGAGCTTGAACAAACGATAAATAATTGTGATTGTGATATCGTTGTAAGTGGCACACCTATTGATATAACTCGTGTGTTAAAAACTTATAAACCTATTGTTAGAGTTAGATATGGTGTTGGGGAAAAAACAGGGGAAGAACTAGAAAAAATAATTGAAGGTTTTATAACAAAATTTCTATCTTAGTTTACTTCCCTCTAAAACAAACTGTGCAAGAAGGGCTTCTAATTGAATATGAGCATTTGAACCTTCTATTAACCTGAACTCTGTTTCTCCTGCTTTTTCAATTAGCTTTACCTTTGAATCATCTGGTATTGCAAGATCAAAAATATTTTGATGTATCTGTTTAATTATGTCTTCTCCAGATAATCCATTTTTTATCAATAAATCATAAAGCTGGTTTCTTGCTGCCATGAAATTTCCGCCAAGAGCAGTATTAATTAATGCTTTTACATCTTCTGGTTTTGCAGTAGCACTTGTTTCATAGAGAATTTCTGCAGTTATTTTTTTATTAACTGAGGCTCCTACTTGAAGTACGTTTATTGCTTTTCTAAGATCTCCTTTTGAAATAAACACAAGAGTTTCAAGTCCATCTTGGCTTATTTCCAATTTTTCATTTTTTGCAATTTTATTCATATATTCTTTAATATCAGCTTCTTTAATTGGAGAAAATCTAAAAACTGTACATCTGGATTGTATAGGTTCTATTACTCTTGATGAAAAATTAACAGATAAAATAAAACGACAGATTCTTGTATATTTTTCAATTGTTCTTCTCAGAGCTGATTGAGCATCAGAGGTTAATGAATCTGCTTCATCTAAAAAAATTATTTTAAATCGAGATTTCCCAATAGGTGCGGTTCTTGCAAAATCCTTAATTTTACCTCTTATTATTCCTATTCCACGTTCGTCACTTGCATTTAATTCAATAAAATTTTGTTTCCATGCTTCTTCAAAAAGTTCTCTAGCGAGTGCAAGGGCACATGTAGTTTTTCCAGTTCCTGCTGGGCCTGCAAATAGTAGATGTGGCACATTTTTTGTTTTTGCATATGCCTTTAATCGTTCGATTATTTCATCTTGACCTACTACTTCGTCAAGAATTTTTGGTCTGTATTTTTCAACCCAGAGATCATACATAGTAATTCCTTAGGTAATATATTTATTTTAATTAATGCTTTTTGTTTAAAAATTTACCAATTATTTTGGGAAGCTGGTTCATATTATAAGAAAACTTATGATCATCATCTAAAAATTTAACAGTTGCCTCTTGCGCTTTTGCAAACTTTAGCCCCCAATTATTTGGAATTACTTCATCTTTTGTTCCTAATAAAATAACTATATTTGAAGAAATTTTTTGATTAAAAAGTAAAGAATCCTTCATCTCAGATAGAATTCTTATTGGTATATCTTTAATTTTTGTAATATCAAAGGAGAGCGGGATTATTGCAGGATTTAGAAGGATAATTTGTTTTACAAAAGAGTTTTCTAAGGCAGTTTTGGCAGCAAGAAGTCCTCCAAAAGATGAACCAATAAGAATGGGATTATCAGTCATTGAAATGGTTTCCTTTATTTTCTTAAGGCAATCAGAAATTATCAATTCTTCTGGTTCACAATCTCTATATTTAATTGCTTTTGCTTTTAATTTTTCCTTAAAAAGAGTGCCTTTTGTGCTATTTGGATCAGATAAATATCCATGAATATAAAATAGATGATAATTACTTTGTTTTTTATTTTTAGTCATAGTTTTAACTATGGTTAAAGGATTAAAAATATTTTGGTGCAATTGATGTAATAAGATTGCAATGTAAAATAAAAAGGAATTGTATGGGGCCCAGTTCTGGGAGGGAGGAAAGGATATGAAAATTGGGATAATCCTAAAAATCTAACCTTTCTTATCCGAACCAGACCCCAATTATATAATTATGCGTTAATTATATAAATAATTTTTGTTACATATATTCCATATAGAATTTGGATAATTTATTAATGGGTAAGTTTAGAAATTAAACTAAAATTTATCAGAAAAAATGTTACATAAAAAATTCATTTCTATTTTTTATATTACAAAACTTTTGCAGTTTTCATATTGACTGAAGAAAACAATGCTCTTTCGATATCTTCATCAACTGATGAAACACCCATCGTTTCAATCGTTGACACCTTGAACCAATAGCTTTCAA
>CAYFVP010000159.1:0-8607 GCA_964346655.1 uncultured Thermoplasmatales archaeon | reverse complement strand
AAAGTTGACAGCAATTTCAAAACCATATACAAAAACCAATTCATAAACTTTGGAAAATCAAGTAGATACGACCCTGTTGAAGAACAAGGAAATATGCTGATCATTACCTATGACGAATTAAGAGATGTTATGCAACCTTATGTAGAATGGAAAACTCTGCAGGGTATACCAACTGAAATTGTAAATGTTTCAACTATTGGAGATGCAGATAATATTAAAGAATTTATTAAGGATTATTACCTTGAAAATGGTCTTACATTTGTAATACTAGTAGGAGATGTAGCTCAAGTACCCACTTTTATGATTGGTAGTGATATAGCATCTGATCCAAGTTATTCCTACATTAGTATCGGCGATCATTATCCCGATCTTTTTATTGGTCGGTTTTCTGCTCAAAATATTGAGCAATTACAAACTATGGTTGAAAGATGTATTGAATATGAAAAAAATCCTCAATTAAATGCAGAATGGTATAATAAAAGTATAGGTATCGCATCAAATGATTTACAAATTGGAGATGAAGGAGAACTAGATTGGGAGCACATAAGAAATCTTCGATCTAAACTTTTGAATTATACTTTTGATATTGTAGATGAGTTATATGATGGCTCGCAAGGAGGAGAAGATGAACCAGGAGATCCAACTTCAGAGATGGTTTTAGATTTAATTAATAGTGGAAGAAGTATAATCAATTACTGTGGTCATGGTAATGCAGTTAAATGGTTTAGTTCTGAATTTGATACTGCAGACATTGATAATCTTGTAAATGATAATATGCTTCCTTTTGTAATATGTGTTGCCTGTAGTAATGGACAATTTCATGAATTAGACAATTGTTTTTGTGAAGCATGGTTACGAGCAACCAATGACGAAACAGGAGAACCTACAGGAGCCATCGCAGTAACAGGCTCATCAAAGGATATGACTTGGGCTCCACCAATGGATGCACAAGATGAGTTTATTGATCTAATTGTTGAAACATATGAAGATAATGTAAAACACACAATTGGTGGCATTCATTATAATGGAGTTATGCATATGAACGATGAGTATGGTTACAATGGTTACATTGAAACTGATGCCTGGCATGTTTTTGGAGATCCATCTCTTTTAATTAGAACTGATACACCAATAGAAATGGATGTTATTCACGACTCTGAAATAATCGAAGAATCCAGCAGTTTTAAGTTAACTGTTACAGGGATAAAAGGAGCATTATGTGCCTTATCTAGAGACGGAATTAGTCTTGGTTCTTCATACACTGATAACTTAGGTGAAGCTACAATTACGTTTGATCCAATTCAGGGTGAAGAACCTCCCCTAGATTTAGTAGTAACATCTTATAATAAAATTCCTTATATAACCCAAATACCAATCAATATAAATAAACCTCCAAATCAACCTTCTATACCAAATGGTCCTCACGAAGCAAAGAAAAATGACGAATGTGTATTTTCCGCATCTACAACTGATCCTGATGGGGACAAAATATTATACTATTTTGACTGGGGAGACGGAAATAATTCAGGATGGTTTGGACTGTTTAATTCTGATGAACCTGGAAATGCATCGCATTTTTTCAAAAATCGAGGATATTTTTCAGTAAAAGTAAAAGCAAAAGATGAATATGGTTTAGAAGGTGAATGGTCAGATGAAACTAAAATATCAATATCAAATAGTCCTCCATTCAAACCAATTATTTCAGGTCCAAAATACTTTTTAAAATCAGGTGTTGAATACGATTATACCTTTAAAGCTAGGGATCTTGAAAGAGATAAAGTTTTTATTAAAGTTTTATGGGATGACGAGGAAACTGAATGGATTGGACCAATCGATTCTGGTAAATCTATAAAACAAACTATCAGTTGGGATAAACCAAAGACAGTATATCAAATAAAATCTATTGCAAAAGATATATTTGGAGAAGAAAGTCCATGGGCATCAATAAATGTTTATACCCCAAGAGTAAAATATTCATTTTTGAATTTTTTAGAAAAATATCCTTTTATTTTCCATATTGTAAAGATAATTTTTGATACGCTTTCACAATAATATTTTTTTAATTTTTAATTGTATAACGAAACCTTTTTAATAATAAGAGTATTAACATATGTTAATTAAAGGGAGAAATTATGAAAAAAAAGATAATCGGTATAATTTTTTGCACACTTTTAATTACAGTTGTTTCTTCAACTGCTATAAATGTTAAAAATATAGATGAGACTAATCCAACACTTATTTTAGTAAGAATTGATGTTTCAAAAGACCAAATCAATATACCTCAAGATATGGAAATCATAGGAAATTCCCCTGGTAATTGGATTGACATAATAATTACAAGAGATAGACTTCAAGAGCTATCAGATTTGGGTCTAAGTTTTGAGGTTCTCATTTGGGATGTAATAGCATATGATAACTTAGTTAGAGGATCATATCATTCACTTGCTGAAATGGAATCCATTCTTCAAGATATATCCGAAGATTATCCAGATATAACAGATCTTTATAGTATAGGAACAACATATGAAGGCCGGGATATTTGGTGTTTAGAAATAACGGATAATCCTGGAGTAGATGAGGGTGAACCAGGAGTTTTTTTTATGGGACTTCATCATGCTCGAGAATGGCCAACCGTTGAAATATGTTTGTATATTGCTGATCAATTAACTTCTGAATATGGGTCAAATACACAAATCACAAATTTAGTAAATAATCGTAGAATATGGCTTGTTACCTGTGTAAATCCTGATGGCTACTATTATTGTCATGATCAAGGTCATGACTGGCGTAAAAATAGGAAACCATACATTGGTGGAATAGGTGTAGATTTAAATAGAAATTATGCAGGTTCTTCAAATGGAGATCCAGATGGGACTTGGGGGTCAATTCCACCAAATGGTGTTATTTCACATTATCCAAGTGATGATTTGTTCTGTGGACCTGAGCCTTTTTCAGAGTTTGAAACACAATCAATCAGAGATATCTTCCTAGAAAATGAAATATCTGCTGCTATTTCTTGGCATACACATGGTCAGTTAGTATTGTGGCCTTGGGCTTACACAGATGATCTCGCACCAGATAGCATTTATTTATCTGAAGTTGGACAAGGCATAGCACAAGAAATTACTAAACAATCAGGATCTGGTTATTATGAACCAACACAAGCCTGCGGACTATATCCAACAACAGGTGACACCATTGAGTGGGCTTATGGATATTCTCACTATGTTTTAGGGAGACCTACATTTGCGTATACTATTGAAGCATGTTCTTCGTTTCATCCAACTGAAAATTATCTTGATCAGATAGTTGCTGAAAATTTCGATGGAGCACTATATTTACTTGAAGAAGCAAAAAACATCCGTGATACAGTAACTCCAAGGGTTATGCCCCCAATAATAGATGAAATGCAAGTCACGGATATTGACGGAGAGTATACTGTTTCCTGGGAAGAACAAAATCCAGATGCAGATCCAAATAAATTTCAACTTGATGAATTAATTGGACCAACAACCTATATAGATGATGCTGAATCGGGAACCGATTTTTGGGAAATTGATGGTTTTTCATTGTCAACAAATAAATATCATTCACCAAGTCAAAGCTATAAATCAGGTACCGGAAATTATAAAATTTATACGATGACTACAGTGGATCCAATTCCAATTACACAGGGAATGAGTCTAGAATTTTGGACATGGTACGATATTGAATATAACTACGATTATGCAATGGTTGAAGTAAGTCTTGATGGTCGAAGTTTTGATTTTTTAGATGGATTCACAGGCTCATCTTCAAATTGGGAACATAAACAATATGATCTAACTGACTATGTTGGAAAATCCATATTTATTCGCTTAAGATATATTACAGATCCTGGAACAGAACGTGAAGGCATTTACTTTGATGATATTTCTCCAGTTGTTAAATGGGATTCTATTACACTCTTATCAGATTCTATTTCAAATAAGTATTACGATGTAACTGATAAAGATGATGGAATTTATTACTATAGAGTTAAAGGCTTTAATTCCAAACATAGTTGGTGTGATTTTTCTACTTTAGAAGATATAGTTGTTGAAATTTTAGTTAACGAGCCACCAGATGAGCCAATAATTAATGGACCTCTTGATGGAAAAGTTGGTGAAGTTTATGACTACACATTTAGTTCTATTGATCTTGAGGGAAACCAGGTATATTATTATATCGAATGGGGAGATGGATTCATAATTGAATGGGATGGACCACATGAATCAGGTGAGATAGTAACATTTTCACACAGTTGGAGTAGTGCTGATACTTTTACTATAAGGGCGAAAACAAAAGATATATGGGATTATGAAAGCCCCTGGGCAGAACTTGATGTTACTATGCCAAGAACTAAAACATTGTTGAATCATTTATTTCAAAGATTTCAACAATTTTTTTATTTATTTACAAAATTTTTTCCGATTAATTTATATTTAAGGAGATGATTAAATGAAGAAAAAAATGATTATATTTTTGTTTTTAATATCTTTTCTGTTTGTATCTTCTTTATTTGTTAGTGCTATAAAAATCGATAATAAATTTCAAAATATAGATACTGAAAAAGATAAAATTTGGTTTGAGGAAAATCCTTCTAGCTTTCCTATTTGGTTGACACAAGAAGAAATTAAAAAATTGGATAAAATTGGTGCTGGATTTAAAGAATCAAATCTCCCACCACAACCTGTTAGAATGCCGGCAGAATTTGAACCAATGCAAGGTGTTTTAATTCGTTATCAATTTGGTATTTCTTATCAAATAATAGCTGAAATGTCTGAGGATATAGAAGTTGTAACAATTGTAGCAAATCAAGATGAAAAAAATACAGTTATTTCTCAATATCAAAGTCATAATGTAAATTTAGATAATTGCGATTTTTTAATTGCTCCTAGTGATAGTTATTGGACTAGAGATTATGGTCCATGGTTTATTTTTAATGGCGATGATGTACAGGGAATAGTTGATATGATTTACAATCGCCCTAGACCGAATGATGATTTAATTCCAACAAAATTTGGAAATGCATATGATATACCTGTCTATAATATGAACTTGGTTCATGCTGGTGGAAATTATATGACTGATGGTCAGGGAATTGCGATTTCAACTGACCTTGTAATAAGTGAAAATCCTGGCCTTACTCTTGAACAGATCAATGAAATTATGAATGATTACTGTGGTATTGAAACATATCATGTTGTTCCTGATGCACTAGGAGCATATATCAAACATATTGATTGTTGGGCAAAATTACTTTCACCAGATACAATTATGATAATTAAATCATCCCCTTTACATTCCCATTATGAAGATTTTGAGGATGCAGTTGAATACTTTGAAAACCAAACTAGCTGTTATGGAACTCCATACAATATTGCCAGAGTGTACACTCACATGAGTGAACCTTATATCAACTCTTTAATTCTTAATAATAAAGTATTGGTCCCTATTACTGGAAAACAATGGGATGATGATGCAATTGCTTCATATGAAGCAGCTCTTCCTGGTTATGAGGTATTAGGTTTTACAGGTTCATGGGCTTCAACTGATGCCCTTCACTGCAGAGCAAAGGGAATTGTTGATCGATACATGTTATATATTAAACACAACCCTATCTATGGAATACAAGAAACCCATGATGGATATGAAATAATTGCTGAAATAATCCCTTATAGTGAAGAAAATATTAAGGCAAGTGCAACAGGGGTATATTGGAAAATCGATGGTGGCTCATGGAACTTTTTAGAAATGGAGCATTTGAATAATAATGAGTATTATGCATTAATTCCTCCTCAAGAAACTGGAACAACAGTTTACTATTATATTCATGCTGAAGATTTTTCAGGAAGAAGTGAAAATCACCCTTATATTGGTGAATCAATGGCTTATTCATTTGAATGTATACTTGCAAATGAACCACCATCTAAGCCAATAATATATGGTCCAAATGAAGGAAATAATGGTGAGGAATTAGTATTTACATTTAAATCAACAGATCCTGATGGGGATGACATTTACTATTATGTAAAATGGGGCGATGGCATTGAAGAAGTATGGAATGGACCACATGATTCAGATGAAGAGATTTATTTAACACATATTTGGCATAGCAATGATAATTTTACAATTGAAGCAAAATCAAAAGATACTTTTAATTTCGAAAGTGAATGGGAAACTTTTAATATAAATATTCCAAGATACAAAGGTTTTTTAAATCGTTTATTTGATAAGTTTTCATTTCATTTTTTATTCTTTAAAAAATTATTTTCTTTATTTTAATAATTTGATTTATAAAGTTTATTTTTTATATTAGTGTATAGAATACACAAAAAAGATATTTAATCTTATAATTTTTTATTCTTTATAAGATATTTATAATATAATTATTTTTTATATGAAATTTTTAAGAGGATTAATATTAAAAAAATTATTAATAATCAAAACTATTATAAATTAACAAACGTTAATAAATATTTAAGTGATGGTTAAAATATGAAAAATCATAAATTACTATTATCTTTAATGACTATTATCATCATGGGTTTGGTAATTACCAGCGGGGCAAGTATACCTATTACAAAAATTACTTCTCATGATGATGAAATTCATAGAGAATATGCATGTTTTAAGGGCAAACCAGTATCAATATCTACTATAAAACCATCCATGAAAACATTTGCATTTGATAGTCATAAAGTAACTGGTGGTAACTTTAATGAATATCACCCATCAGTTGCAGGTGCTCCAGGAGGCGGTTTTTATGCCTTAACCGAATATTCAGACGATGGCGAATTATATTATCCTATTCTTTTAGGATCATATGATGGAGTAACTTGGGATCTACTTCTGGAATTTTTAGATGAGAATTCAGAATACACTGATTTAGACCAAAATGAACATGGAACATATGGAACCTATGGTGCCCCTCCACTGTTAAGTAACCATGCAAACGTTGTAACTTGTGAAAAAAATGAAGGATTCTTTTGGGACTTTGGAGAAGATTTTGATAATATCTCAAACAACCGTATTGCTTGTTATACCTTTGAAGGGCCTGACGGTGATCCTGGACTCTGGAATTTCGGTAGTCTTACTTTTACTGGTGATAACCATTATTTTGGAACAGATATAAGTGGAAGTCCATTTATATGCTATCCGAACACAAAAACAGGTTGTATTATAGATTGGCTCCTTAATTACGAAGGATGTGAACATTCAGCATCTGCTTTTGATACTATTAAAAATTATCATTATGCAATATATGATTATTACGACGGTATTACAAATAATTTAGCGGTTAGAGTTGACGACTTTGGAAAATGGATATGGAGTGAACCAGATAAAGTGTGGATCCATGATTTTAAGAAGGCATTTAAAATAATTAGTGAAGATGATCTTACCTATCCATCAGTTGCTGCACATGATGATAATATTATTATTGCCTGTCAAAAAGAAGATGATGTAATCGTTTACTGGTCAGTAGATGGATTGGTTTCAAAAGAGGAAGTTTTTATTGAAAACTCTGCTTTCTATCCAGAAGTTGAATTTACAGGAGCAGGTTATATTGCGGTAATAACTTATATTAAGAATGATAAACTCTGGTTTAAGACCTCATCTGATAAAGGAGAAACTTGGAGTTCTCCAGAAGAAGTAATTAATAGCGAACCTAATTTAAATGATCGTGCAGTACAACTCGATCAATATAATGGCCATGTATATGGTGTATGGGAAGACAAAAGAGGGGAAAATAATGACATTTACTTTGACTTAATCTTCGAACTCATAAATGATCCACCAAGTGCACCAAATATTAATGGCCCACCACAAGGAAATAGTGGTCAATTACTGACTTTTACATTCAAATCTGATGACCCTGATAATGACAAGATAAAATATATAATTAACTGGGGAGATGGAAAATCCGATACAACATCTTTATATCCATCTGGAACAGATGTCATGGTTAAACATACTTGGGATTCAGCAGGTGGTTATATAATAACTGCAAAAGCTCAAGATATTAAGGGTGGAAATAGTCCAGAAGCCACATTTAATGTTAAAATACCACGAAAAAGAATATTTTCTTCTAGGTTTTTTGATATTTTTCCGAGCTTATATCGAGTTTTTCAGTTATTTCTTAGGTAAAATATCCTTAAAAATCCTTCATTTCTTAATTTTTTATATAAAAATATTATAATATACCAAAATTTTTATATCTGAATAACTGTTATTGGTTACATGGTGGAGGCAAAAAATGAAAAAAATAAAACTATTAATAGAAGCAATTATAGTCTTAGGCATCGCTCTTGCATTTGTAATGCCAGGAGCAGCGACAACTGAAAAAGTAAGACCACTAACATATGAAGCACCTGCGGGATTACCATTACTAAAAATGTATGCAGAAAATATGTATCAGTATGGTTGGGAAGAACAAGCCTCAGGTTTTTGGGAGGAATCTAGAGGAATACATTATATGCATGCTGTAGATGAAAATATTGTTTGGGCAGTAGCATATGATGGATCAGGTGCACTAGAACCCGTCTGTGAGTTCACCAAAACCGAAAACGGTGGTGAATTATGGGA
>CAYFVP010000158.1:0-48570 GCA_964346655.1 uncultured Thermoplasmatales archaeon | reverse complement strand
AAAGTTGACAGCAATTTCAAAACCATATACAAAAACCAATTCATAAACTTTGGAAAATCAAGTAGATACGACCCTGTTGAAGAACAAGGAAATATGCTGATCATTACCTATGACGAATTCAGAGGGGCTATGCAGTCTTATGTAGATTGGAAAAATATAAAAGGCATTCCAACAGATATTGTAAAGGTTTCAACCGTTGGAACCGCAGATGATATTAAAAACTATATTAGCAACTATTACAGTGAAAATGGTCTAACTTTTGTATTACTAGTAGGAGATGTAGCACAAATTCCTACACTCTATGTTAGTGGTGGAATTGGATCTGATCCAAGTTATACATATATTGTTGGTGATGATCATTATCCTGATCTTTTTATTGGTCGGTTTTCTGCTCAAAATATTGAGCAATTACAAACTATGGTTAAACGATCTCTGGAATATGAAAAAAATCCCCAATTAGATGCTGAATGGTATCATAAAGGAATCGGAGTTGCTTCAAGTCAAGGTGCTGGAATAGGAGATGAAGGAGAAGCTGATTGGGAACATATGAGGATTCTCCGTACCCTGCTTATGGATTATACATACACTGTAGTAGATGAGTTGTATGATGGATCTCAAGGCGGAGAAGATGCTTCTGGAAATCCTAATCCAACTATGGTAGCCAATGCAGTTAATGATGGCCGAAGTATAATTAACTATTGTGGTCATGGAAGTCCGACCGGCTGGGGCACTAGTGGCTTTAGCACTAATGATATTCATAATCTAATAAATGACAACATGCTTCCATTTGTAACATGTGTTGCTTGTAATAATGGACAATTTGATGATTATGATGAATGCTTCTGTGAGGCATGGCTAAGAGCAACCAATGATGAAACAGGTGAACCCACTGGAGCTATTGTTTCAACTGGTTCAACTAAAAGTATGTCATGGGCTCCACCAATGGACGCACAAGATGAGTTTATTGATCTAATTGTTGAAACATATGAAGATAATGTAAAACACACAATAGGCGGTATTCATTACAATGGAGTTATGCATATGAACGATGAATATGGATCAGCAGGTAATTCGGAAACTGATGCTTGGCACGTCTTTGGTGATCCGTCTATAGATTTACGTACTGATACACCTGCTGAAATGTCAGTCGAGCATGGTCCCTATATTGACTTAAAAACATTAACCTTAGAAGTTACAGTAGATGGCGTTGAGGGAGCCTTATGTTCTATATCCAGAAATAACGAACTCTTTGGATCAGCCTACACTGATGAAAGTGGTTATGCATTAATTCAACTAGGTGAATCTTTTGAAGGACTTGACCCAGTAGATTTATTAATAATAGCTTATAATAAAATACCTTTCACAGCAATAGTACTGGTAAATAGAGAACCAGAAATTCCTAATAAACCAGAAGGACCTGAAACAGGAACCCTTTATAAAGAATATACATATTCAACAAGCACAATAGATAATGAAGGTGATCAAGTCTTTTATCAATGGGCTTGGGGTGACGGTCATTTCAGTGAATGGATGGGGCCTTATGACTCAGGAGAAAATGTTTCAGCATCACATACTTGGTATGACGAGGCACTCTACTTTTTAAGGGTTAGATCAAAAGATATATATGACCTTGAAACCGATTGGTCAGAGCAACTATGTATTAAAATAGCAAAACCAAGAGCTTTCAATAATCAATTATCATTCAGATTGATAAATCGATTTATGGATCTGTTTCCAAATCTGTTGCCGATTCTAAAAATAATTATACAACTAAGTTAAAAATCAATAAGATAAAAAACTAATTACTAAAAAACTTCTTTTTATTTTTTTATTTTAAAAAAGAAACAACAAAAATATTATTCTGTATTTTTATAATATTAACAACTTTTTCTTTAAATATTACTTGTTTTGGTTTTTTAATAGTTTTTATATCATAGGTTTTTTCATCCATAACTTGTATTTCATCATTTGTTTGACTCAAGATAATTGCTTTTTTTACAAGTTCTTTTCCACCAATTCTCACAGCATTTTTTATCTGTTTTATATCAAATGCTGTTTCTTGCCAGTTCGAGAGATTAATCATTTGCACTTTTTTTCCATGAATTGATAAAATTTGGAAAAATGAATCATTCAATTTTACAAAATCTCCATTTTTATATGAGGGAAGTCTAAGAAGATAGGTCATTCTATATAACTGTTTACTATCTTTCATACCAATATTTTTTGATGATTTTTTTATCTCTCCTCCATACATACCTTGGATTTTTTTGGCAATTACAAGACCTGCTCCCCTCTCACTTATATAAAAATCAAGTCCGCCATGCTCTTCAGCAATGTCAGTTATAAATAGTGCTCTATTTCCTTTGAGTTTTAAATCTTCAACAAGAGTTTCCACATTAACTCTTATATCTTTTAATTCGTCTTTTGTAAGATCTCTCACATCTGCCCTTATTTGTAATATTGCTTCATGATATCCACCAAATTGTTTTGAACAGACATCACAGACATTTTTCTTTAGCTGTACAAAAAGTTTATGACTTTCAGATATTTCCTGGCCATTAATAAAACCAGTTATAGTTACCTTACATTCCCTTCCTTTTTTAAGTTCTATACAATCTGTTTCAATATTTATATCTTTTAGCTCGTTGCTAATTTGAAAATTATTTTTAATTACTCTTCTAATGACATCTGAAAATAATTCATTTGTCCAGGTATTTTTATATTTATATGACCCGCAATGACTGCATTCTGGAATTTCAACTCTATCAGGTCCTTTTGTAAAGGTATGTGATTTAATATAACAATTAATACATACACCCTCTTTGAAAATTGGTTCTTCACTTCCGCATTCAACACAAAACATTAAATATTCACCAATATGCCTGTTTTTAGATTTGATAAACAAACTTTCTTATTAATATATCTTTTATTTGCTTTAAATTTTTTAATGTGTGCAATTTAAAAATAAAAATTAATTGGTATGGCCTATGAATCAATAGCTTTTAATCCATTCTCAAAAGCTCTTTTATTAATCTCCTTATATTTAGCAGGAACAGTTTCAAATATTGTTTCTAGAAGAATATCAGTTTTAAAAGGTAGAACTTTAGTTGCAGCAAGTGCTCCAAGCATTACAATATTTTTAGTAATAATTGCTCCTGCATCTTTAGCAAGTTTTACGGCACCAATTTTGTATAGAACACCATAACTCTCTAATTCTTTATAAACATCCTTTAAATCAGGATAGACTTCTTCACCTGTTGAAACGGTAAAGGGAATTATTGGTGTTATATCGGTGATTATCTTTGTTTTTTTATTAGAATATTGTATATATCTTAATGTCTCAATTGGCTCCATTCCAATAATTGCATCGGCAGTTCCATTTGCAGTAAGGGCTCCAGACACATTACCCATTCGAACAATACATATAACAGAACCACCTCGTTGCGCCATTCCGTGGACTTCTGATACGTATACATTTACTTTTGCCTTAATTGCTGCTTTTCCCAGAATATTTGCTGCAGTAATAATACCTTGTCCACCAACACCTGTAAGAACTATGCTTGTTTTTTCTTTCATCTATTTACCTCCTTTTTTATGAATCGCTTCATATGGACAAATAAGAGCACAGTGACCACAACCATTACACTGTTGAATATCAATAATTACACTTTCATCATCACCAAAGTATAAAGCCGGACAACCAAAGCGACCAATACAAGTTTTACATCTCTGACATTTATCTTGATCTATTTCATATATAGGTATTTCTTCACCACGTCTTCTTTTATTCATGTTTTCAAGTAAAATACAAGGTGATTTACTAATAACAACTGATAATCCTTTAAAATCAAGTGCACGCTTAAATGCCTTTGTTGTTTCATTGATATTATTGGGATCAGTTATTTCGATATGCTCAACGCCACAACCCTTTACAACATCTTCGACTATGATTTTTTTTGCTGATCGCCCCATTCCATCAAAGTCAGTTCCAGGATGTGGTTGATGCCCAGTCATTGCAGTTGTTCTATTGTCAAGAATCGTGATAACAATATCATGTTTATGATGAACAGCATTAATAATTGGAGGGATTCCTGAATGAAAGAATGTAGAATCGCCCATAAAAGAAATTATCTTGCTGTCTGTTGCGATAGCAAGACCACTGGCAGTTCCTGCATTAGAACCCATACACAACAAAAGATCTGCTATTTCTAGAGGCTTTTCCCTGCCAAGAGTATAACACCCAATATCAGTTGGATAAATAACTCCCTTTGGTTGAGCCTTTTTTACTGCATAATAAGTTGCCCTATGAGGACATCCAGGGCACAATGCAGGTGGCCTTCTTGGGAGTTTTATCTTACTTTCTTTTGGTTTTACAATTTTATTTTTAACCTTAAAAATCTTACAAAGTGGGTCTGTTACAATATCTGGATTATATTCAAATAATCTTGAAAAATGTCCTGTTGATTTACCATATATTTTAACTGTACAACCAAGCTCAAATGCCATCTGTTTAAACTGATTTTCTAAAATTGGCTCAAGTTCTTCAACAACAACAATATTTTTACACGATTGTATGAATTTTATACACATCTCTCTTGGTAGAGGATGGGTCATTCCTAGTTTTAATATCTTAATATTTAAACCTAAATCATCAGCTGCTTCTTTTACATAATTGAAAGAAACACCGGAGGTTACAATTCCCCAATCTTTTGGTTTACCAACTTCTATTATTTTATTAAATTGTGAATTTTCAGAAATTTTTTCAGCTTTTTTTAGCATTTTCAATAGTTCTGGATGTCTTTTTCGGGCAATTGGAGGTGTTGTAATCCAATATGGGCTTCTTTCAAAATATCCTTTTTTTCTTGGTTTTTTTATTTTACTTAGTTTAATTGGACCTCTAATATGACTTGATCTAGTAGTGGTTCTTAATAGAATTGGTGATCTAAGTTGTTCTGATATTTCAAATCCTATTCTTGTCATCTCTTTTGCTTCATCTGGAGTTGATGGTTCAAGCATTGGTGCTCCACCAAATAAAGCAAAGTACCTGTTATCCTGTTCATTTTGTGAAGAATGACAGGATGGATCATCAGCAGAAACAATAATGTGTCCACCTCTACAGCCAATGTAAAGATATGTCATAAAAGTGTCACTTGCAACGTTAAGACCTACATGTTTCATACAAGTAAGAGACCGTAATCCCGATATTGAAGCAGCAGCTGCAACTTCTAAGGCAACCTTTTCATTTGTTGAATATTCAAAATAAAAGCTAGGTTCCCTTTTTTGTTTTGTAAAACTTTTTGCAATATGTGAAAATGTATCAGCAATTTCAGAGGAAGGAGTACCAGGATATGTTGTTACAACATCGATTCCTGCTTCTATTGCACCTCTAGTTATTGCTTCATTACCAAGAAGTAATATTTGCTTGCCAGGTTTGTTTTCTAATATTTCCATTATTAAAACCCCTATAATAGAGAAAGAATAACCTTTGGGACGTGAAAAGTGGTAAAAAGGAATAGAATATAAATCTAACTAATAAGGGTGTAAAATATCTTTATTTTTTGAAATTACTTTTTATATAAATAAATGTAATATTGGGAATTGGATTGATAAACGAGCTAACAAATTAAAAATAAGATTAATATTAACAATTTTGCCTCTTGGCATGGTAACGATTAGTTCTCCCCAATCACCAATTGATCCATATATATCCTTTGATCTTGCTCTGATAGTATATAATCCCCAATATTTCCATCTATGGGAACTTGTTATTATTGTATTTGATGAATAAGGACCAATCCATGAATCCACATTTCCATCACCCCAGTCAATCTCATAAAACACATCATCATTATCAGGATCTTCTGCTACAAAAGTATATTTAATAGATTTACCAATGCTTTCAATGGCAGGTCCATTAATTATTGGAGCATCTGGTGGATCATTCTTTTCAGGTTTAGTTGTAAAATGCCAAACAGGACCAGGTGTACTTGCACCATGCTCATCTTTTACGATAACCTGCCAGTAGCAGGTTGTTTTGTATTGTAAAGTCCCAGTGTTAAAGGTTGTTTCGTTTTGATCATCAGATACCAGTACATCAGGGTCTTTATCATCTGCTTCAAGGTAGATATCATAGACTAAAACATCATTATCCAGATCACTACAGATCCAACTAATTTCAACTATGAGTTCCATATTAAATGTACCATTAGGAGGATCTGGATTACTAGGTTGATATGGGGGATTATTTGGTGCCTCGCCAGTTATGAAATTCCATATCTGTCCAGTTGCCTGCGCGTTATAAGAATCCCATGCGACAATTTTCCAATAATAATGACTATTATATTCTAGAGGATCAGGGGGATCAAAATATAGATACGATTGATTATTTGATACTAGATTATCAGGAGTGGAATCGTCTTTTTCAAAATATACATCATATGTGAGAGGGTCACCATTTGGATCAATGCATGTCCAACTAAGAATAGTGTTAATATCGACATCTATAGAATTATTTTCAGGTTCTGGATTATTAGGTGATAAAGGGGGATCATTAAAAATTGTAATGATTTTTGTAGTTTCATTTGTTAATTCATCGTTATCAGTTACTATTAATTTTACATTATAAGTATTAAAGCAACAATATGTATAATTTACAAACATTCCGGTTCCGATTTCACCATCTCCAAAATCCCAATCATAAGAAATTATATTTCCATCATAATCATAAGAACTTGATGCATCAAAGAAAACATTTTTTCCATTTGCATTATAGGTAAAATCTGCATGAGGCAGTCCGTATGGTGTCATCAATGGATACAAATCTTGATTGCTTCCACCAGAAATATTATATGGAGTATCTCCAATCCTATCAAAATCTTCATCTATTCCGTTATAATCATCCCAGTAGTTACCCTCCTCAAGTGTTGCATTATACCATGTATTATTACATTCGTCATGCGCATTTACTGAGTTAAAAAATATGTTGTTATGATAAATAATATTGTTGTCTGATGAATTAAAAATTCCTATTCCCTCTCCTTGATTATTACAAATATTATTTCTATAAATCACATTATTTGAAGCTTCTTCAAATCTTAAACCATTGGCATTGTTAAGAGAGAAATTATTATTATATATTATATTGTAATTTGAAATTAAATACAATCCTGCTATATCTTGAGATCCACTATTTTGTATGGTAAACCCACTGATATTTACTTTATTAGAAGTTATATAGACAACCTTATCGCTTCCATTGCCATTAATAAATGTGGTATTTCTATTTTCACCAACTATATTAACTGATTTGTTCACAATCACATTTTCATAATATGTTCCATTATAAACAAAAATAGTATCCCCGCTAGATGCATTGTCTATTGCATCTTGTATAGTAGTATAATTATCTATACCGCTTCCACCAACATATAAATTATTTCCAAGACTTTGAGTAACTGGTGATTGTGTATTTATATTTGTAACTTTTATTTTATAACCCATTTTAATAGGAATAAATATGGTAGCTATCAAAATGAGTGATATCATTATTGTTATTATCCTTTTACGCATAAATCAACCTCCCCTGCAAAAACTTAAAAGCGATTAAGTATATAAATTATTTTATATAGATTCATTACAATAAGTCGATTTTAAATAAATATTTGTTTTTTTATTAATTTTGATAACAATTATACAATAAATTTTTTTAAATATAAAATTAAAAATAATAAATATGATGTGTTGAGCGGGAAAAAAATCATATTTTTCAACTTCTAAAATAGGCTATTATCTCCTCTACTATTATTTTAATTCCCTGCTCAATTAATTTTATTTTTAAAATATTGGTTAAATTGTGATATAATCGGGTTCTAGTTTTATAGGGAGGTAGGAAATGAATGAAAAATAGTAAGCAAAAAAATTCATTTATTCTACCAAGCTAGACCCCATAAATTAACAATTGTTAATTTACTATTTATACTTTTCTATTATAATTCTGATTTTCATTAAAAAAATATAAATAAAGTTACTAATATGGGTGTACAAACAAAAATTCCAATTATTTTTATTTTTAAAATATTTCTTTTTCATTTTACATATTCTTTTCTTATTAATATTATAAAAATTAATTGCCAATTTATTTAAAATATCTTTTTACTAGGAAATCATATTTGCTGTCTCTAAATTTTGAAACAAAATAAGGAATATGAGGGGCCTAGTTATTGAAGGAGGAAGGTAGAAAAAAGAATAAAAATTATTCTTAAATCCTAGACCCCCCAATATATATTATATATTTTCCATATAAATATTTTTTGTAACATTTATTCCATATTTAATAAATGAAAATTTGAAATGTTAATAAATATCATAATTCTCAATGAAAAAAGGGAAAAATGTTATAAAAACAATTAAATTTTGATGTTTATTGACCAAGTATTTGAATTTATAGTTTTAGTACCAGAGAGAAGTTGTTGATATTTTTCACAAAATTTTAATTTTCCTATAGATATCGATTATACTTTATAAAAGAAGGTATGGGGTCTAAAAAGTGAAGGCAAACATAAGATAAGTAAGACGAAACACACTACCGTTTTATTTACCCTGCAAGACCCCAACATTCTTAACATATTTTATTTAGACTTAATAGTTATTATTAAAAAATTGAACAAAATAGTTAAAATTATAATATAAATGTTATTTTGTTCAAAATAGCTCTAATTTATGTTTTTTTTAAGATTTTTTAAAATAATAGGTTCTTTTAATTAAAAAAAGATTTTTTATTTCCATTTTAAAAAAAATCAAAAAAATTCCAAAAGCTCTTGTTTATTTGGATTTTCAATATTGTTTTTTTCTAAAGGAAAAAGAACCTCGACAATTCTTACATCTGATAAAATATCGCTAAAATCTTTATGAATATAATCCAAGTATATTTTTATCTCTTTAATGCTTTCAGCTATTGCCATTGAAATCCAATCATAATCTCCATGTGTATAAAAACTTGATTCAATGAAAACACCTATCTTTTCTAATTGTTTTTTTACTTTTCTATTGATTATATTTTCAATCTGCTTATCAACCTTTGTTCCAAATTTTCTCTTAAACATAATAAAAAATTGTTTTAAACCTAATTTTTCCATATCAAGAATTGTTGTATAACCCCAAATTGTCTTATTTTTTTCAAGATTCTTTATAATTCTCCAAATCTTTTGTCTAGAAAAACCAGATTTATCTGCTATTTCATTAAAGCTTATTCTAGCATTACCTTGAATTAGTTTAACAATTTTTTGAATATCGGCTTCGACTTTTTCTTTACTTCTCTTTGGCATAATAATCACATCCATGAAAAATGGGGTCTAGTTTTTGAGGGAGGAAAGAAAGAAATGCAAAAAAGGATTTATCCTAAGAATTACACTCTTATTTTCCGGTCTAGACCCCAGAATATATTATGCATTTATTATATATAAAATCTTTGTTACATTTAGTCTATTTTTGATTAGATAAATCGTAATAAATGAGAAAAAATAAAATTTTTTAATTAAAAAAGATAAAAATGTTATAAAAAAGGTAAAAGTTTTTTTAGCTTTTAATGTAGAATCAATTTTTGCAATGATATTCTAAGAATAGAAAATAGGTTAAAATTGTTCTGTAATAATTTATAAGAAGGTGAAATTATTACCCTATTTCTAGGAATAATTACAGTCAATCCATTTGACCATTCACTTACCATTCCACGTACGTCTTTTGCATTAACATAAATAACATAAGTCCCTTCTTGACCCCAAGGATGAGAAGCTTGACAAGTTTCACCAGAAGAATAAAAATCAGTCCATTCATCCACAATTTTATCTCCATTCCAATCCCAGCCATATTGAACAGAATCATTATTATTATCCACTGTTGAAGTTGAATATGTATAAATTTGACCTACTACTCCCATTTTTTTACCATTTGGTTTATCTGGTATATTTGGTGGTGAAACAATATCTTTTATTGGATATCTATCAACATTGTCTCCACCAGGAATTAAAAACGGAATGTCCCCTATTCCGTCACCATCGGCATCCTCACCATTATAATATGACCAATGATTTCCACCTAGTGGATATCCGTTATCCCAGGTATTTTCTCCTTTATCTTTAGCGCTATTGGAAATTAAATTATTGTAATATATTTCATTATCCTTACTTCCATTAAAAAGATGAAAACCTTTATTTGAACTATAACTTATGGTATTTCCGATAATTTTATTTTTATCTGAATTTCCGAAATGAATGCCATTATAATGATTTGCATAAATCAAATTATTTAAAATTAAATTATCATGGCCATCCATAAAATGGATTCCATTCCATCGATTATTGTTAATTGTATTTTCAAAAATTATATTATCATGATTGTCATTTAAAAAAATTTTTAATCCATCGATTCCGTTTGAATTAATAGTGTTATCAGAGATTTTATTATAAGAGCAAAAGTCAAACATTTGAATTCCATCTTTATCATTGAAATTTATTTCATTTTCATAAATCTTGTTTTGATTTGCTCCAAATAAATATATACCTTGATGTCCATTATCTGATATATTATTTTTTGAAATAGTATTTCCTTTTGAGTCAAATACAATAATTCCATCTATTGCATTTAGTGTTATTATATTTTCAGTAATTACATTGTTATCATGGGAATTTATATTTATTCCATATAAATTCCCATAAAAAACACACCTGATAATTGTATTATAATCTGAAAAAATGTGTATTCCAGAGTTAAATAATAACTGTCCACTGTTTCTAATAATTAGATTTCTAACTATTACATTATCTGAAGCAATCAATATCACATCACCTCTATAACTTCCATCAACTATTGGATTACCTTCATCATTACCAGATCCCAACTCTTGATTTACTCCTTCAATTATTATCCCATTAGTGTTAATATATAAAGATTCATTATAGGTCCCACTGTATATTTTAACTGTATCACCAGGTAATGCATTATCTAGTGCTTCTTGTATATTTGTAAAATTTCCATCACCTTCATTATCAACAATTATCTCAATTGGATTTAATGATAAATTTCTATTATTAAAATTATTAATTTGGTTTTGGATTTCTATTGCATTCACAAAATATGAACATGAAAAATATAAAATTATAATGCCTATAATTTTTAATTTTATCGTTAAAATACCCCAATTAAATGAAAAAATTTTTTTTTATATAATTTACCCAAGAATTAAACGTTATTTGCCGATAAAATCATATAAACTTGTTAAATTTATGATTTTTTTAAAAGCTAGAAAAAGAAATTAATTAAAGATAAATTATTGCTAATTCAGCTTGGACATTATCATATAATGTTGGAAATGGAATTATAAAAAAGCCTTGGGTAAGTAATGAATAGATTTGCATTCTTATAGATAAAAATATTATGAATGCAAATGGACGCCATTTCTTTTTTGCATAGTGAAATGCTTCCTCTGCTGAACAAAAACCATCGTTATTATGATCTATTTTTTTACCAAATGCTTCCCCAACAAACTTATGGAACGAAAAATGTGATTGTTTTCCAGATACATTTATTGTAATACTTATTCCTAATCCATATCTCATGGTTCCCATTAATATAACTCTGTTTTCACCCTCGATACCCTCTGTAAATTCTTTGTTGAAGTTTCTTATTTTACCAAGTTTTTTAATTCCAAAAGTTTCCTTACTAACAAAGCTACCAGCAAGACAACAATCAAATATTAGACATAAATTCTTACATTTGATGGCATCAAATTTTTCATCAAGTTCCTCAACAGTAATAAGACCAGATACATCAGAATCAATTGGGACAATAGCATATTTTTTATCTGATCTTCGAAATGTTCCATGACTATGATCAGAAAAAAGAACAATATCGTTTTCATCAGCATTTTCTATTAACCAATCAAGAGCATCTAATATTGCTGCTTTTGTTGCATTTTCACGAAATAATAATTTTAGATGCGATTCATCCCAATTATCTGACTCCAATAAAGAGTTATAAATAAATGGCTCTTTAACATCGTCATATGAACCATTAAAAGCCACAATACAAACACCCCAATATTCAGTTTCCATATCATTTAAGGATATGTGTGATATACCAGTATTTTGCTGATTTTTTATTAAATGTTTGCTAACTGCACTTTGTAATATAACTGAAAAAAGTAAACCAAATGTAATACAAAAAATCAAACCTTTTTTAAAAGTGTATTTCTTCATTAATTATTTCCCCCTTTAAATGATACTTATGATGTATTAAATATGTAAATTTTATTATATTTTTTTTAGTTTTGTTAATAAATTAATAATAAAATCAAACAGTAGAAATTTATGATTATTTATTAATAATCTACTTCTCGGTATATTTATTTCAAGGGTTTCCCAAGCACTTTCCAAACCATCATCTGTACATTCTTTTACTTTAGCTTTGATAATAAATATTCCTTTGTCATGATAAGTATGACATAATATAACTGATTCACCTGATGAATAACAATCTGTTTCATTTATATTACCATCTCCCCAATCAATAATGAATTTAATGTCATCATTATCGGGATCTGTTGATTGAAAAGTCCAACAATATTCAATTCCAGTATCACCCTGATCTGGACCATATATATCAGGTTTGGCAGGAGGTCGCAGTTCACCTGCAATAACAAGTGAAGGATCACCAAAGGGTTGAAATTCTTCAACTGTTATATAATCAATTTCATCCATATCATTGCTAATATAAGAACCAATGCCATTACCCCATAACTCACCAAATGTTTTATCACCAGCCATATAGTTGGTTGATATTATTAAGCATAATTTTTCAATACCTTTTGTCACAATATCTACGCCACCATAAGAAACATCAATATCGGTTCCACCAAGATATGCAATAGCCCCTCCATTAGGATTTGTTATAAATGTCCATCCAAAACAATCACTTGCAACATCATATTGACAATGATAACATGCATCAGAAATAACTATTGGTAGTTTATTTCCATTGGAAAGAGAATTTACATGTGAATTTGTATAATATCCTTCAGGTATCCATTTTGTACTTTCATGTGGATGAGTTGCCCAAATATTTGTATGCCCATGACCATTGAAAAAAACAAATCCAGCACCCTTATTTATGGCCTCATTGATATTAGATGCTTTATTCAGTTTTCCATTTGAAGCCCAGATTCTATCTGGATTAAAATCATTTAGAATTTCAATTACTGCTTCATTTACATATTCACCTTCATCGATATGTTCTTCATCACCTAGTAAAGAATCTCCACCCATAAGTACAAGATTTTTAAACCAATATTGTGCATATGCTTTTTCTGTTTCATATGCAATTATTTTATTTACACATATATTGACTTCATTTTCATCAATGCAGGCAAGTCTACCCAATAAAACATCAGGATAAAGATCCAATTCATCAAAGTTGCCATACCAATTGTATTCAGCAAAAATATTATTCTCATTGGTGTCCCAACTTGAAAAGTCCATATTTTCATTATAAATATCAGCATAGTACAAATCTGATAAAAAAATCCATCTATCCTGGTATTCATACTCAAAATAGATATGTGTATATCTTCCAGGAATTTTATCAGCTCCACCCACCAGTAGAACATACGTGATATTCCATGTATCTAAGGCGTCTTTAATGAAATACTTGATCTGTTCAGGTTTATCCCGACCAGGATACAAATTATAAATTTCTTCTGTTGTCATCAAAATAGTTTTGAGATTTCGACTATTTTTATGTTCGATTAAGGGTTGAAGTTCTATTGAAAACATATTTGGAGAAATAATTACCATATCATATTCATCATTTGAAATATTCCTAAGAGTTATTTTCAAATTTAAACTAGGTAAAGCACCTGTTTTAATTCCCAAAAAAATTAACAAAACTATTACTATAGTCAAAATTTTCTTCATATTATCTCCATCTCAAATATTTATTATATGCTATATCTATAATTAAAAGATTTATATTAATATTTTTTACAAAATAAATAATTTCAGAAAATATTTGTAATTTTGTACAAAATATTTCACGTTTCTGGTTTTATTTATATTAAATTTGAAGATTTTTCTAATATAATAGCCTTTATAATTAATTTTTTAGTAACGGAAACATATAAGATGATTTTTCTAAAAAATTAATAAAAAACGTATTAGTAATTATTTTATTTCGTATTAAGTTAAAGGATAACGTATCTGAAAAATCGTTTATATAACCACTAACTAAATCAAATGGATAAATATTTTTATTCACTCTACCAAAACTGTATGATTTTAAAAATAAAAGATCATTTAATAATTCTGCACAATTCCAGCCTTTTCTCTGAATTCGATGTGTATTTATGAAAAAAATAACTGCAACGTCTTTTGATAATTTCATATTCATACGTGTATGTAATCCATATGATATATCACCACCATGGCCTGAAAATAACGCCCTTGAAAAATAATAAAGAAAGAAAAAAGGATATTCTAAACCAATCCAAACAGAACGCGACATTATCAACCAAGCTAAACCAAAATAAAAACTGTATTTATTTCCAGGCGGTTGTATCTTATGCATTTCTTCAACTGTTGATTCATTAAGAATTCTTTTTCCATTATAAACACCTCCGTTCATTTGAGCAATCATAAAATGGGCTAAATCAGAAACAGTTGTAAAAAGACCGCCTGCAGGATAATGATTGAAAACGAAATTTTCATTTGTTTCATGTTTTTTTGTAAATGGATTCCAAAAATAAGGTAGTGCTACTTGCTCACTGTTAAAATCAGTTAGTCTGAAGCTTGTATTTTCCATATCTAGTGGGTCAAATATGTGTTTTTCACAATATTCATAAAATGGTTCACCAGAGATCAACTCTACCAAATATGCAATTAAATCAAAGTTGATATTTGCATAAACACTTCTTTCTCCCGGAGAATATTTATCATTCCAAACCGAAGGTTCATATAAATTCCCTCCTGGTACTAGGTAGTCTTCAAGCCATGGATCAGGATAACCTAGAAATGGAGGACCTTCGACTGTAAAATCAACATCCCAATACTCCATATTATTACGGAGACTTGAGGAATGAGAAAGTAACATTCTAAAAGTAATTGAATGTTCTGGAAAATTAGGATTTATTAAAATAAATGGTAAATAATCGTTTACATTATCATCTAGATTAAAAAGGCCTTGATCATAGAGTTGCATTAAAGCTGTTCCGGTAACAGTCTTTGTTACTGATGCTATCTGATATACAGTATTTTCTGTTGCCATAATACCTTCTTCTTTATCACTAAAACCATAACCTTTAGACCAAACAACTTGATCGTTTTTAATAATACAAGCAGAGATTGATGGAAAATGACCGCGTCGCATCAAAAATTCAATTATTTGATCAAATGATTGGTCGTCCGAGAGTTTATTCTGCTGTTCGAATAGTTGAGTATTATTTATTATATTACTTGATACTGGTAAAGCTGTTGTTATTATTAACAAAAAAATGGAAATACTGATAATTTTATTTTTCATATTTACTCCCCATTAACAAGCATATACATATAAATAACAGTATATAAATTATCTGAATAAATTTTTTATTTTTTATAAAAATCAGTAATTTCCTTATTATTTTTTAATCTTGTTTATACCAAACAAAAATTCTAAAAGCAGATATAAGATATAAATATTACAAATATTACACAAAAAAATAGCTTTGAATAATAATCCGATAAAAAATCGTCAGACGAAAGGTTTATAAATACCAGTTTTGTTTTTGAAAGAGCTAATTCCTAGTAAATAACAGGGAGGAAAAAATTATGGCAGAAAAAGAAGTAAATCCAGACGAAAACGTGATATATGTTGGAAATAAACCACCGATGAGCTATGTACTAGCTGTAGTTACACAGTTCAATGGAGGTTCCGATGAAGTAGTAATAAAAGCTAGAGGCAGAGCTATAAGCAGAGCAGTAGACACTGCAGAAATAACTCGAAATAGATTCGTACAAAACGCAAAAGTAAAAGAAATAAAAATCGGAACAGAAAGTATTACAAACGAAGAAGGTAGAAATTCCAATGTATCTTCGATAGAAATATCATTGTCTACCAAGAAATAAAAAAAAGAAAAAATCAATTACATACGCAATTACAATACAACGTTTCTTGCAAAATTGACGTTGTATGGTAGTTGCATCTTTTTCTTAATTTTATCTACATTTAATAATATTCAATATTTAATTATTATATTTTTAATTATTCAATAATGCAAAATAATTTAAAATAATTAGACTATTTACCTTGCCGGTTAAAAATGGCTCATTATATAGTTATAACTGGTGGGGTTATTTCTGGTTTAGGAAAGGGAATTACTACCGCTTCTATTGGAAAGATTCTTCAACTTCACGGCTACAAGGTAACAGCGATGAAGATTGATCCCTACATGAATTGTGATGCTGGTACTCTCAGACCAACAGAACATGGAGAGGTATGGGTAACAGAAGATGGTGGAGAAATTGATCAAGATCTTGGACATTATGAAAGATTTTTAGATATAAACATTTCAAAGCATCATAATATCACAACAGGCCAAGTATATGGTGCAGTAATTGATAAAGAAAGAAAGGGAAAATACCTCGGAAAAACTGTTCAACCAATTCCACATGTCACAAATGAAATTAAAGATAGAATTAGAAAACCTTCTTTAGAATCAAACTGGGATTTTATTTTAGTTGAAATTGGTGGAACAGTTGGTGATTATGAAAATGTCTTGTTTTTAGAAGCAGTTCGTCAGATGAAACTCGAAGGAGAAAAGGTAATTTTTGTGCATGTTACATATGTTCCAGTTCTTGATACGCTTGGAGAAGCAAAGACAAAACCAACTCAGCACTCTGTAAAATTATTACGAGAAATTGGAATTCAACCTGATTTTATTATAACACGATCCGAAGA
The DNA here is from genome assembly GCA_964346655.1 of uncultured Thermoplasmatales archaeon. Lineage (GTDB taxonomy): Archaea > Thermoplasmatota > E2 > DHVEG-1 > DHVEG-1 > CAYFVP01. Next base: position 31,590 of record CAYFVP010000158.1, on the reverse strand, counting down.
ACCCTTAGACAATGTTCGTAGGGAAAAAATTGCCATGTTTTGTAATGTTCATGAAGAAGAAGTGATATCTGATTCAAATATTGATAATGTTTATGCAGTAACTTTACTTTTTGAAAAGCAAGATTTATGTAAAAAAGTTCTTCGTAAGTTAAATTTAAGAAAGGATCAAAACAATTTAGAAATTTGGGAGAGATTTATTAAAAAAATTAGAAGACTTAAAAATTCTATTAACATTGGAATCGTTGGAAAATATTTTGATATTGGAACATCGCAGCTTTCTGATTCATATATTTCTGTAATAGAAGCTGTAAAACATGCTGCTTGGAATAACAATTTGAAACCTGAGATTAAATGGATTGATTCAAAGGTTTTTGAAAAGGATCCAACAAAGCTGTCTTCCCTTGATAAATCAGATGGAATTATTGTTCCTGGTGGTTTTGGGCTTTCTGGTATTAATGGTAAAATTGAAACAATTCGTTATGCAAGAGAAAAAGGAATTCCCTATCTTGGCTTATGTCTTGGAATGCAGCTTGCTGTTGTTGAGTTTGCAAGAAACAAATGTGGAATGAATGAAGCCCATACTACTGAAGTTGATAAAAATACACCATATCCAGTTATAGATTTTATTCCAGAGCAGGTAAAAATTGTTCTTGAATCCAGGTATGGTGCGACAATGAGGCTTGGTGCATATCCTGCAATTCTAAAAAAAGGAAGTCTTATTCACAAGTTGTATAATGAAAATAAGGTTTATGAGCGGCACAGGCATAGATATGAAGTTAATCCAGAATATGTAAAAAAACTTGAAGGCTGCGGTATTGTATTTTCTGGTAGATCCCCTGATGGAGTTTTAATGGAATTTATGGAAATACCTGATCATCCATATTTTGTTGCAACTCAGGCCCATCCTGAGTTTAAATCAAGACCCATGAAACCTTCTCCTTTGTTTGATGGTCTTATTAAAGCTGCAAAGAAAAAACAATAACATTTTTAAAGTAAGAAAAGTTTATTTTTTCTGAGGAAATAAGGGATGCTAAGATATTGGGTGATGGATAGTAGATTTTTTTTACTAAGCCTTAGTCTAATTGGGCTGTGTTTATTGCTTTTTTTGTTAATATAGGCAATAAACATTTTAATTTTATTTTTTTGATTTTAAATAATTATCTATTGCACAAGCCGCTTTTTTACCTGCGCCCATCGCAGATATTACTGTTGCTGCACCAGTAACAATATCTCCACCTGCAAAGATACCTTTCATAGATGTTTTTCCTTTTTCATCAGCAACAATATAGCCCCATTTATTCAGTTCTAGTGCTGGCATGGTTGAGGTAAGCAAAGGATTTGCACTAGCTCCAATAGACATGATCACAAGGTCGGTCTCGATAATGAATTCTGATCCTTCTATAGGTATAGGTCGCCTCCTACCAGATTCATCTGGCTCACCCAATTCCATTTTAATACATTTCATTGTTTTTACAGTACCATGCTCATCACCAATAAGCTCAACAGGATTTGACAAAAGATTAAAAATAATACCCTCCTGTTCTGCATGGTGAATCTCTTCTGCTCGGGCAGGCATTTGTTCTCTAGCCCGTCTGTATACAACTGTGACGCTCTTAGCTCCTGTTCGTAGGGCGCATCTCGCCGAGTCCATAGTAACATTTCCCCCACCTACAACTGTAACATTTCTTCCTAATGCAATTGGAGTATAGTGCTGGGGGTATAGATAAGCCTTCATGAGATTTATTCTAGTCAGATATTCGTTTGCTGAGTAGACATAAGATAGGTTTTCACCTTCAATATTCATAAATCTTGGGAGTCCTGCACCAACTCCCAAATATATAGCATCATATCCATCTTTCTTCATAAGATCTTCAACTGTTCTTGAAGCCCCAATTACCTTATTTAACTCTAGTTTTACACCTTGTTTAACAAGGTAATTTACCTCGGATTCTACAATTGCCTTTGGTAAACGGAATTCTGGTATTCCATATATCAACACCCCACCAGGTTTATGTAAAGCCTCAAAAATTGTAACCTTATATCCAAGCTTAATTAAATCTCCAGCTACAGTCAATCCTGAGGGACCTGAACCAACAACAGCTACCTTTTTACCATTAGGCGGTAATTTCTTAGGAATTTTTATCAGATTATTCTCTCTTTCATAATCTGCTACAAACCGTTCAAGACGCCCAATAGCAATGGGATCCTTTTTCTTTCCTAAAATACATGTTTCCTCACATTGGCTTTCCTGAGGACAAACCCTTCCACATACAGCAGGTAAGGCATTTGTTTCCTTAATCTTTCTTGCGGCAGCTGCAAAATCTCCATCAACAATTAATTTTAAAAATTCTGGTATTTTAACACCGACTGGACACCCCCCCATGCATTTCGGAACTTTACAATTTAAGCATCGCTGAGCTTCTAATTGGGCAGTCTTTGGTGAATAACCTAACGGAACTTCCAAAAAGTTCTTTGCTCTAACACGTGGATCTTGTTCAGGCATTTCTTGTCTTGGAATCTTGAGCTTATCTTTCACATCCATAGTATCACATCGCTTTAGATTCACATGAATGAAACTGATAGATCATTGCTTCTTGCTGACTATAAGCTGCATTCCTCTTAAATATAAGATCCCAATCGATATCATTTGCTTCAAATATCGGCCCGTCTACACAGGCAAACTTTGTCTTTCCATCTACTAAGCAGCGACAGGATCCGCACATGCCTGTACCATCAACCATAATCGGATTTAATGCTACAAAAGTGGTAATGTCCTGAGCTTTTATCTCATCGAGACATTTCATCATCATAAAAGTACAACCAATGAAATAGGCTTGATCGATGCGTTTTTTTTGTTTGATTAAATTTTTAATAACATCATGAACCTTACCTTTTTTGTCTTTTGTACCATCTTCCGTTGCAATGATGAATCTATCAGAAACTTTTCTGAGTTCCTCTTCATTATAAAGAAGATATGAACTTCTAGCTTCTATAATTGTAATAACTTTATTACCTGCGTCTTTCATTGCCTTTGCAATAGGATATATACCTCCAATACCATAACACCCACCACCTAATACAACTGTGCCAAATTTATCAACAGATACAGGTTTTCCTAATGGGCCAATGACTGCATAGAGTTCTTCTTGCTCAAGCCTTGCTAAGTCCATTGTAGAAAGACCAACTTCTAAAAAGTATATGGTAATAGTACCCTTCTTTACATCCCAATCAGACAGAGTAAATGGTAAACGCTCACCTGCTTCATTAATCATAAGAATAATAAATTGTCCAGGTTTTGCCTTTTCCGCGATCTCAGGAGCACTTATTACTAATTTATGTACATTTGGGACAGTTTCGGTTTTACTTACTATTTTGTACATATTAATTGTCTCCTTTCTCAATCTGTAACCTAAAATCATCGACTCGATCTATGAGGTTGGCACCTCTGTAACGAAAATGTAATCTTGATGGAGGTAAATCTTTGATATCTTTGCCCTTAATAACTGGGAATAAGGTAGACTCTCTGTCTTTGAAATTCCAAATACCCATACCAGATATGAATGGAACTACTTTTTTGATTTCTTTAAAAACCTGTTGACTATTTTTGTAATCAAAGCCTTTGGCTCCCATTTTTTTTGCTAAATCACAAGTTATTTTCCAATCAGATCGAGTATCGTTTGTATCTTTAACAGCATGTTTAATTTTCTGAATTCTTCGTTCAAATGAAGTAACAGTACCCTCATCCTCAGTAAAAGCACGAGCGGGAAGTACTACATCTACATTATTCATATATTTACAAGGATAGATATCCTGAAGTATCAGAAACTCAATTTTATCAAGTTTTCCTTCGGGAAGAGCCTCAGTAAGATACAATGCTTTTAATCCATTATTCAATATCTCGTTGTAACTCTTAACTTTCCCATGAGGTAAAGTCGTATTCCATAATTTCTCGAATTTTTTAATACCGGTTATATCAGAAATAGATACATACCCCGGAAGATATTGAGATATTGCACCCATATCACAAATTCCCTGAGAATTCCCTCCCTCGTAAAAAGGGATAAATCCTCCTGGATTTCCAGATAGTGTTAAAACATTCATTATCGCATTTACTAATTTCTCAGATGATGTACAACAAAACGCATCTGAGCTTATCACAATACAACCTATAGAAGATTTAATGATTTCAGTAATCTCTTTGATATTCTTTGAAATATCTTTTCCGAGTTTACCAATGTCCATGTTTTTCACAGATTTATTAAATGCATCATGGTTTCTGAAATTCTTTTTTACAATACCAGAATTATAAAGCATTTGTAAGATACCATAAAATAAATCTAGAGTTTGGGTATTCTTATAGTTAAGATATTTATCAACCATCATTGGCGACTTAGTATTAACTCCATTATCAATAAGTATAATTTTTGCCCCTTTTTTCTTGGCTCTATAAATACTCGGGTTAAGTGCAGAGGAAGGGCGGAATATTCGTCTTCCAAGGATGATGATCCATCCTGATCTTTCAATGTTTTTGATCTTACTTTCCTTAGATTTAGTACTACCACTTTCAATAATTGTTTTCATTATCGTTCTATCAAAATCGCTACTTATAGAATCGATATTATTTGTATGTAAAACTGTTCTTGCAAACTTTTGCAACACATAAGCAGATTCATTTGTAAGATATGGTGAAACAATTACTCCTACTTCTTCTTTGGTATAACCATTCAGTTTTTTAGCTGTATATGTTATCGCCTCATTCCAGCTTACAGGAATTAGGTTTCCATTTTTCCTAATCATTGGTTGTTTCAATCTGTCTACACCGTTGATCAGTTGGGGTATGCAGAACCTTCCTCTAGAACAAGCTTGGCCCCTTGTTGGACCATCACTCTTTGGAATAGCGGCCATAATTCGATTCCATTTTGATTCAAAACCAAATGTGCATCCAACACTGCAAAGTATACAAACAGAGTCGGTACAGCTATCTGCATCACCATACCATTTACTCCCTCGTGCAGACAAAGCACCAGTTGGACAGACATCCACACAAGCTCCACAAAATCCACATCCTGAGTTTATATGTGATTTATCGAAAGCTGTGCCTACCTTGGTTCTATAACTCCTCTGTGTAAATGCAAGAGTTCCTCTTCCTCTGATATCCTGGCAAACACGTACACATCTGCCACACAGGATACATAAATTATAATCTCTATCAAAGAAGGGATCCTCTCTCTCAAGTGGTAGATTCTTATATTCAAAAGGTAACCTTAAATCTTCTAGACCAATATAATCAGCAACCTCTCTAACCTCACATATTTCCTTGTTCGGGCAAAACCTACAACCTGTAACTCTCCCAGCTTTTGTAGGTCCGAAATGACATTCATCGCACTCATTTTTATCCTTGCAGATAATACAAGTATTTGGATGCTCAGAAAGAAGCATTTCAAGTACAGTCCTTCTTATCTTCTGCAACTCCTCGTCTTTAGTTGTAATCACCATACCGTCATTTACTAATGTAGTACATGATGTAGGAAAACCTCGCATTCCCTCAATTTTTACTATACAAAGTCTACATGCACCAAATGGCTCTAGCTCAGGATGTGTACATAAAGACGGGATGTATATTCCAGCATCCAACGCGGTCTTTAGAACAGTTTTTCCTTGCTTATATGCTATCTTTTTTCCATTGATTGTAATCATGTAATTCCCCCTGAGGTTTTAAAAACCGCCTTACCTTCAACAGGGCAAATCTGATAGCAAATCCCACATTTGATACATTTATTTAGATTAATACTGTGGGCCTTCTTAGCTTCCCCATAGATTGCTCCTACTGGACAGTTCTTCTTACAAATTCCGCATCCTATACATTTATCTACATCAATAATAAACACAATTAAATCTTTACAAACCAACGCAGGGCATCTCTTATTTTTGACATGTTCCTTATACTCATTTTTGAAATATCTTAAAGTGGAAAGTACAGGATTTGGCGCGGTCTGACCTAGACCACATAATGAAGCATTTTTCACAGTAGGTGCAATGTCTTCCAGTAGTTTTATGTCACTTTCTTCCCCTTTACCTCTTTTAATTTTTTCTAGAATCTCTAGCAGACGCTTCGTTCCGATACGACATGGAATACATTTCCCACATGATTCCTCTCGGGTGAATGACAAAAAGTAATGAGCGATATCCACCATACACGTTTCCTCGTCCATTACTATTAAACCACCAGAACCCATCATAGCTCCTGCAGAGGTTAATGATTCATAGTCAATTCCTAAATCTACCTTTGATGCGGGAATACATCCACCAGAGGGGCCTCCTGTCTGAACAGCTTTAAATTTTTTATCATTAAGGATGCCGCCGCCTATTTTATATACAATATCTTTAATCCTTGTACCCAATGGGACTTCAATTAAACCTGTACGTTTTACCTTACCTACTAAAGAAAAGGTTTTTGTTCCTTTCGCTGTCTCGGATCCAAAGCTTGAGTACCATTTCCATCCCTCCCTAATAATTGTTGCTATTGTCCCAAGTGTTTCAACATTGTTGATAAGCGTAGGTTTACCCCAAACGCCAGATGTTGCTGGGAAGGGTGGTCTAGGCTTTGGCATACCTCTCTTTCCCATAAGTGAAGCAAGAAGAGCTGTTTCTTCACCACAGACAAAAGCTCCAGCCCCTTCTTTAATTTCAAGATTAAACGAAAAATCAGTACCCAGAATTTTTTCCCCTAGGAGTTTATAATCCCGCATCTGTTGAATTGCTATTGTAAGTCTTTCAACTGCTAAGGGATATTCTTCTCGGGTGTAAATATAACCAAATGATGCTCCAATAGCATAAGCAGCAATAAGCATGCCCTCTAATACTGCATGTGGGTCCCCCTCGAGCAGACTACGGTTCATGAATGCCCCAGGATCTCCCTCATCAGCATTACAAACAATATATTTTGGTTCACCTTTAGCGTTACGGCAAAATTCCCACTTCATACCAGTGGGGAAGCCAGCTCCCCCTCTTCCTTTAATTCCAGATTTTTTAACAGTTTCAATAATCTGCATAGGTTTCATTTGAAGGGCTTTTTTTATACCCAGATAGCCCTCATTGGCAAGATAATGATCAATATCAGTTGGATCAATTATTCCGCAGTTTCTAAGAACAATTCTAACTTGCGGCTTAAGCATAGGATGCTTGTAGATGCTAGGTATTGAACCATATTCTTTTTCATCTATGACCCCTATTACTAGATCTTTTCTTAGCTCTTCCTTCTGCAATACATCCTCAAGAAGTTTAGATACAAGCTTAGGATTTAGATTTGCATAACAGATCGGAGGATTACCATCCTTTTGTATATAAATCATGGGTTCAAAGCAACAGAGACCTATACATCCCACTTCTATAATATCTGCCTTCAGGTTGTTTTCCACTAGATATTTATTGATTGCGGTGGTAACTGCTTCACAACCAGCAGCATGACCACATGAAGCAGCCCCGATATAGATGATTGTTCCCTTGCTTGTCTTTAAATCCTCCCATTTTTTCAAGGCTTTAGCTCTTTGAGTATTAAAATTCATTGTTTTCCCCCGATATCAGATTTGTAATTATTAAGGATAGTTTTAACCCTGGTATATGTAACTTTTCCATAAATGTCCTTGTCTACAACCATTACAGGTGCCAGGGCGCAGCAACCCATACACGCAACTCTTTCTAAGCTAAATTGTGCATCTTTTGTTTTTTCTCCGTGCTTAATGTCTAGTTGTCTTTCAACAGTCTCCATAATTCCATGTCCTCCTCGGACATGACAAGCTGTTCCTAAGCAAACCTTTATTTGATGGGCTCCAGGTTTTGTGAATCTGAATCGTGTATAAAATGTTGCCACACCATAAATCTCATTTTCTGATAGTTTTAGCTCATCAGCTAGAGAAAAAATCGCTTCCTTTGAGAGATATCCATATTTATTTTGGATTTTTTGCAAAATAGTTATCAAAGCACCTTTTTTATCTTTGAAGGAATCAATGATCTTTCCAATCTCTGCTTTCATATTATTCAACCTTATTCAAGTATTATTTTTTTAAGAATGGTAAATTTTGACCATACATGGTTTTTTCACAACTAACAATAATACAATTATACTATGTTTTACTTCTTACATAGTAACCTGTAATTGGGGTGGTTTTTAATAGTTTATTATATCCTATTAGAAGAATTTTTAAAAAAAAATTGAACTTTGAAAAGCAATTTTTTTTAATAAAAAATAGATCGGAGCTTAAATTATTTAAAAAAATGAGAATAGATATAAAGTATTAAATTGTTTAAAAAAAATACAAAATTGAGTGCAGAGGAGTAAAAAATATGATAGAATGGCTGAATATTATAGCTGGATTAATTTTATGTGTTGGGCTACTAGAAGCAATACCTGCAATGGGAAAGTACCTTGCAAAACTTGCAAAATGGTTAGGTGGATTTCAAATAATTATAGGTATTATTGTAATAATTGCAGGACTATATTACTGGAGTTTCCCATGGGCTTTAGTCACAATATTTGCAGGATTAATATTAGCTGTTGGTATACTACCTGCTATTCCGGCATTGGGTAAATATCTAGAAAGACTTGCAAAATGGTTAGGTGGATTTCAAACAATTATTGGGTTAATAGTCCTAATAATCGGAATACTTGGTGTAATAGACTATATTTAAAAATTTGTCACAAATATTTTCTTTCTCTTTTTATCTATTTTTTCTAAATATCATTAAATTTACTTTCGAAAAAAAATAAAAAAATAGAGATGTGTTATAGTTTATATGGATAAGACGAATCAACAGTGGTAGTAATTGTATATCTACAACCGATTCCATTAAGAGCTCCATCGATTCGTGCAATTAGTTCTCTTAGTTGTTTTTCATCAGGATCTTTTGCCCAATGAAAAACAAAATCAAAATCACCCATAATTGTTTCACCTGAAGGAATTATACTTCGAGAAAGATTACCCTGTGATATAGTTGGCAACTATTTAGCTAATTTTCGAAGTTTATCAATTGCCTTATCTATGGGTGGACCATATAATTTTATTTTACTTTCCAATTTTTTCACCTCAACAGTAACGATATCTGGGACAGGTTTTGTTTTTTAAAACCTTAAGTTTTAATACTTTATTTTCCCAAGATTTGGTTTACCTCTTTTTTATCAACATCCATTATGTATTGTATTCCACTGATCTCAGCTACCTCTTTAGTTAGAGCTGCAATGTCATCTCGTGTAATATGTTCAAGTGAAAACTTTCTTGCTCCAGTCATTAACTGACGAAGTCCTTGAGCAAGTCGTTCGGAGTATGTATATACTCCTAACGCACCAGGTGGAATTTCATCAAATTTTTTACCGAATTTTTGTTTAAGTTCTGGAACGGTTATAAATATTTCTTCTTTTGTCCTACCGAATCGTCCAACGTAAACAGGAGTTTCACCTGACTCTAATTTTTGTCCGATTGTTTTACCAACCATAGCAGCTGCTAAATGACCTCTAGCCATACCAATTAATTTAACATATGGAGCACCTATTGCGAGTCCCTTGAAAATCTGATCCTCCAGGATAAATCCTCCAGCAAGGGCAATATCTGGTACATATTCCTTATTTTTTGCAAGTTTATCAACATACTGAAATAGTAATGAATAGATTTCAACCTGTGGAAGTCCCCATTCATTCATCATGCGCCAAGGGCTCATCCCGGTTCCACCACCTGCTGCATCAACAGTTAATAAATCAATTTCTGCTTTAGAACAATATTTTACCGCTCGTGCAAGATCGGCAGGTCTATAAGCACCGGTTTTAAGGAAAATATGTTTTGCACCATAATCCCTAAGCTCTTTAACACGGTTCATAAAGTCCTTTTCAGATACCATTCCTACTCTTGAATGTCTTTCAAATTCTTTGAAACTTCCTTGTTTAAATGCTTCAATAACTTTCGGTTCATGTGGATTTGGAAGAACCACATATCCTCTTTTCTTAAGTAACTGAGCTTTTTCTAAATTCTTGATTTTAACCTCGCCACCAATATCTTTTGCACCTTGTCCCCATTTAAGTTCTACTGTTTCAACACCTAGTTCTGAAATTGCATATTCCTGAACACCCAGTCTAGTGTCTTCTACATTTGCCTGTACTATTATATCTCCATAACCGTCCCGTTGCCATTTCTTATAAAGCTTTACTCTCCATTCAAGGTCAGGTGCATGTTTTACATTTCCACGTATTATCTTTGAATCAGGATCCATTGCAACAACATTTTCCCCAATTGTTAATGGAAAACCTGAAATAGCAGCACCTACTGCTAGTCCTTCCCAATTATTTTTTGCTACATTTGTTGATCCAAGACCTGGTATAATCCATGGCACTTTCACTTTTATTTTTTTATCTTGTCCAATTCGGGTTTCAATGTTAACATTTGGGAAAATTGCCTTGTCACTATCTTCTTCAATTCCTATTGCACCAACTGCGGTCCCCATTATATTGAAATAGGACATATCTATAGGATAATCTTTTTCAGATGCAGAAGTAGTAATCCCAAAAGGTTGTGGATATATGGCTTCTGGTCCACGATAAGCAGATTTTCCGATTTCACACATACCAATGCATCCATCAACACAAGTTACGCACATACCACTGATAGGTGTGATATGCTCTCCAGTCCTATTTTTTGTTAATGTTGCAGCTGATCTATTTGGTTTTGTTAAAGTCATTTATTTTTCCTCCTTTATTTCAATTCTATTTCTTTTTTTTCACTCCCTTTTTATTTTCTACATTTTTATCTTTTAAACAAGCTGCACAAGGATCCAAATAACACATGGCATCCTCATATTTTTCCACACAAGGTGGTGAAAAATTAAGGCAACCACTACAGAGTGTAGTAGTTGGATCAGGGCCATGACATCTAAGTTGACATGCAGGGCAAATCCAAATACAAGCTCCACAAGTCCTGCATTTTTCTGATTTAATATCAAATGGAGTTGTGATTTTTCTTTTCACACCTCTACCTACAAAACCAATAGCCTCTGCATCCATTTGCTCTTTACACATTCTTACACAGAGACCACAAAGAATACAATTTTCATTTCTTGGTTTAAATCTTACTTTGTCGACACCAAGTTCAGCAGCAAGATCTTGCAAGACTTTTGAAGTAGGGCATCTTGCAACTAAAAGTTCAACTAGAATTTTTCTTGCTTTAACAACTCTTGGTGAGTGGGTTCTTATTTTCAATCCTTCTTTTACTGGATGAATACAAGAAACAACAATTTTGGATTTCTCACGTTCACCTATTTCAACAACACATAATCGACATGAACCATATGGTTCAAGTCCATCAAAATGGCACAGAGTTGGAATATTTGCTCCATAAAATTTTGCAGCTTCTAGTATAGTCCAACCTTCTTCGACTTGAACTTTTACACCATTAAGTGTTATTTCCATTTTTATTTCCTCTATTTCTTAATTATTGCCTCAAATTTACAAATATCATAACATGAACCGCACTTTATACACTTCTCAGGATCAATTTTATGAGGTTCCTTTTTCTCACCAAATATTGCTTCTTCCGGACATTGTCTTAAACAAGCACCACAACCAGTACATTTTTTAGAGTTAATTGAATATTCAATTAAAGCTTTACAAACACCTGCAGGGCATCTTTTATCTTCAATATGAGCCTTATACTCACCCCTAAAATATTTTATAGTACTAAGAACAGGATTTGGAGAAGTTCCTCCAAGAGCACATAATGCTGTATCTTTAATAACTCCAGCCAATTCTTCAAGAAGGTCAAGATCCTCTGGTTTTCCATTACCATTGGTAATATCTTCGAGAATTTCACTCATCCTTAAAACGCCCTCACGACAAGGTACACACTTGCCGCAAGATTCTTCCTGTAAAAATTTAAGGAAATATTTAGCGACATCTACCATGCAAGTTTCTTCATCCATTACAATCATGCCGCCAGAGCCCATCATTGAACCTGCTTCGGTTAATTTTTCATAATCAATAGGTAAATCAAGAAGCTTATTGGGAATACATCCTCCAGAGGGGCCACCAGTTTGAACTGCCTTAAATTTTTTCCCATCTGGAATTCCGCCTCCTATATCATAGACAATTTCACGAAGCTTCATACCCATAGGTGCTTCAACTAGGCCTGTATTATTTATTTTACCAACTAACGAAAATATCTTTGTCCCTTTGCTTTTTTCTGTACCAATTTTAGAATACCAACTAGAACCTTTGGAAATTATTATTGGAACATTGGCCCAAGTCTCAACATTATTAAGATTTGTTGGTTTATTCCAAAGTCCTCTTTCAACAGTATGAACATATTTTGCTCTAGGTTCACCTGGTTTACCTTCAAGTGAGGCCATAAGTGCAGTTGATTCACCACATACAAATGCACCGCCACCTCTGCTTATTTTAACATTAAAATCAAATCCAGACCCAAGGATGTTTTTTCCAAGAAAACCATATTCCTCTGCCTGTTTAATAGCAATTTCTAGGTGTTTAACTGCCAAAGGATATTCATAACGGACATAGACATATCCATCATTTGATCCGATAGCATATGCGCCAATAATCATTCCTTCTAAAACACTATGGGGATTACCCTCAAGTAGACTTCTGTCCATATAAGCTCCTGGGTCTCCCTCATCTGCATTACAGATTACATATTTTGGTTCCCCTTCAGCATTACGACAGTATTCCCACTTTTTACCGGCTGGAAATCCACCACCACCTCTCCCTCGTAAACCAGATTTCTTAATTTCTTCAATTACATCCTCAGGTTTCATTTCGGAAAATACTTTGCCAAGAGCAGTATATCCTCCAAGACCAATATAGTCATCTATGTTTGTAGGATCAATAGTCCCATTATTTCCCAGAATAATTCTCTTTTGTTTATCATAGAAAGGAACATCAGATTCTTTTGTTATCTTCTTTCCGGTAGCAGGATCCACATATAGTAATCTATCAATTACCCTACCCTCAATAATAGTTTCAGAGACAATCTCTAGGATATCCTCTTTTTCAACATTTTGATAGAAAATATTTCCTGGGTGGATAACAACTATAGGTCCTTTTTCACAGAAACCATGGCAGCCTGTTACCTTTACTGCGACCTTTTTTTGAAGACCAAGAAATTTAATTTCTTCTTTAAAAGCATCAATTACTGATTCAGATCCTGATGCACGACATCCTGTACCTGCGCAAATAGAAATAAATGCTTTTTCCTGTTTCATTTTACTCTGTATTAATATTCTTAACTTCTCAAGCTCATTAAGGCTCTTTATTTTATCCACTGTCTTAACTCCTCTAATATTGAGTATATTTTTTCAAAACAGATTCGACCTTATTTGTAGACATATGCCCATGATATTTTCCATCAATTTCGACTATAGGACCAAGCGCACATGCACCTAGACAATTAACGGTTTTTAAAGTATAGTTCATATCCTTAGTTGTCTCATCAACATCTATATCAAGATCTCTTTTAATTTTGCTTAACACTCGTTCAGCCCCTCTAACATGACAAGCGGTTCCCAAACATACATGTACTGTATGGCCACCCTTTGGGTGGAGGCTGAATGTTTTAAAAAAAGTTGCAACACTATAAATCTGTATTAAAGAAATGTCTAATTTTGAAGCAACTCGTATCAAAGCTTCTTTTGGAAGATAGCCATATCTTGCTTGTAGGTCTTGAAGTATACAAATTAAAAACTCCTTCCGTTCGTCGTATTTTTTTATAATAGCATCTATTGCTGGAAAATCTTTAGATATTGTCTCCCCCTGCATTTTTATCCGCTCGAATGAATGTTTACTATGGTGACTTGAGTATTATGCTTTTTCTATAATATCTTTTCTGCTTATCTTATATTTAGGCTTAAATAATATTTTTTAAGTAATTATTTGGATTTAATAGATGCATTGGTTTTTTATCACTAAACCAATTTCCGCCAAGATATTTTTTATTTTTAATTGGCATTGAATTATACACTTCAAAATGTAACATACTAAAGTTATTACTATTTTTAATTTTTTGAATGTATGAAGGAGCTTTTTTTGTAATTTTTTTATTATTTAAAACAAGATCTATATACCCAATTAATTGACCTGCTTTAATAAATTCTTTTTCTTTTACTTCAATCTCTTTTAATTCTGCATATTTACAATAAAATCCATCTTGATTTTTAATAATAATATACTTAGTTTCATTCCAATAAGGTGTCGTTTTTTTATCTGTAAAAATGCCAATTTCTATTACAAAACCATCATAAACAGATATTATTTTACTTCCAACAGAAGCATAAATATCAATACCACAATGATATCTATCATCTCTATGTTCCCAAAAAGATCCTGGAGAATTTTCTTTTGGAATTCTCTTTGAATAACTATTTGGAACTGGCCAATATTTCATAATTATCAATAATAAATGCTAAGCGGGTTTTTCAATAAGCGCGCTACCACTTCTTCCATCAAGTTTAATTATTAAATTATTGGAAAGTTGGATATGTTTTACATATTTCAAGCTCTTTTTTGGTTTCCTTTCATCAAGCCATTTCCAATCAATAAAATTTATTTTTGAATTATAAGGCACATTGATATAACCAATTCCTCTTGATGTAATATTATGGAAGAAATGAGTTCCTTGAGAAGGTTCAATAATAAAATTTTTAAGAGATGTTTCAACCATTACTTTAACTTTAGATATTTGATTCCATTTAACTGGAATTCCTAAAAATCTATCTTCTGTTCCCCATCTGCCAGGTCCAATTAAAATGTATGGTTGTTTTAATGCTACTAAATCTGTATTTATTTTTTCAATTTCATCTGCTATCTCAATCGTTTTTGTTGAATCAAAGGTTTTAGGTGGAACATAAACAATATTTTTAATTGATTTTATTAAACCATTCCCTAAAGCTCTATCTGTGTGTATAAAAATTGAATTTCTATCTATATTATCATCCCAAGAAATCAGAGATTGTTCATGTGACGGAACTAAGGGACGGATTTGAAGAATGGCAAAGGTTGGTGGTAGAATGCTATTCTGATTAAGATTTACAGCAAACTCAATTTCAACTGGACATCCCATTGCTTTATGACCTATTTCTAAAATATCTTTAAGAATTGATGGTAAGGGAAATGTTTCATATTTTAATATTCCTGCAAAGGTAACAAGATTAGGGCCTTCGGCAGATAATTCATCTCTTATTATTCCGTCATTTCTGTCAAATGTACTTACAAGAGTGTCTAATGTTCCATCTTCCTTAATATTTTCAACATTAACCCTTTTTAAATTTGTATCTTCTTTCCCAATTAAGTTAAAATCTTCATTTGTTGTATCTAAAATATATAAATCATTTTGAGCGTTATTAAATATAGATTGCGGGGACGAAAACTCAGGAATATTTTCTGGATACCTTGGGCAAAATCTTAAAGCTTTTCCTCCACCAACAACTGTTTTTCCAAGACCAATTGCAACTGTTGCAATACCATCCTCAAAAGTCTGATGACCAACAGGGTAAAAATTATACGACTGGACAACACCTGAAAAAGTAGGATAAAATCTTCCTCCATAATATTTTCCAACAAGTTGTTGTATTATAACTGCCATTTTTTCTTCTTCAATCTTTGAAGAAGTGGATTCAATGTAAATTTTTGGTTCAATATAAAATACCGAAGCATAAATGAGTTTAATCGCTTGACAAAGTTGATTTAATCTAACAGTATCATTTTTATGGTTATTCGGAAGCATATATGTGGAATAGATTCCAGCAAAAGGACGGCTTTGAGAATCTTCAAGAAGACTTGAGGATCTAACAGCTATTGGTGTCTTAAAATTTTTTAAAACAACTGCAAGATCCTTTTTTAAATCATCTCTAATTTTACCTTTTAAAAATGCTTTTGCAATTTCTTCATCAGAAATGTTTTCTTTTTTAACAATTCCCTTTAAATTATTTTCCTCAATAAAATTATCAAATTCAAGTGTCCCAATAACAACAGTGCTTGGAACAGTAATATTGATTCCAGGGTATCTTTTATTAAAATCATATCTGGCTAAAAGGGATCTCATCAATGCAATGCCTCGCCCCTTTCCACCAAGCGAGTCTCCTCTAATTCGAGTAAAAGAAGAATCAAATTCAAATTTTTGTTGAGAAAAATCTGTTATTACCCCTAATTGTCTTTCTCTTCTACTTTCATTAAAAACATCAACCAAATATTTTCTAACTTCATTAAGATCTGTAAAATCAGAGGCCTTTTTAAGTCGTAATTTCATTGCAAGTTTGAATTCACAACGACCCATTAACCAATTTGAAAAATCATTTCTATCAGCATGAAAATGTATTGATTCAAGAGGTACTTTTTGAAGTTTTTGTTCGAATTCCTTCATATTTGATGCACGAGTAATTTCAACAGTTTCGTTATGTATATTTTCGATTTTTACATTATTCTGTCCTTTTTTCTTTGGTTTTAAAAATACAAAATCCCCAAAACCAAGATGATTAATTACAAAATGATGAAAATCTTGAATCAGAGTTGGAGAGTTTTTATCTAAAAAATAAGAACCAGTTTTTTCAGCTTTTTTCTTGTTTTCTGTTTTTGATGATTGCATTAGAATTGGAATGTATTTCGAGTCTTTCCTAATTTGTTCAGCTAATTTAAATCCTGCCTCAGAATCAAATTTTCCTTTTCGTTTAAAATGTATATCTGTAATTACACCAAGAACATAATCCTTATATGTATTATAAATTTCAACTGCCTCTTCATAGGTTTGAGCAAGTAAAATTTTTGGTCTTGCCCTTCTTCTAAGAAGTCTTTGCATTTCATTTAAATCTTCAGAAAGAGAACGGCGGGTTTGTTGAACAAGTTCTGTATATATTATAGGAAGTAGCATTGAATAATGATGTATTGTATCTTCAACAAATATGATTACACGAACATCTCCATTTTTTGTATCATATTTTGCATTAATTTTATCTTCAATATTTTTAATAATTGCAAGAAAAAGAGTTGAATCTCCAGTCCAAAAAAATATCTTATCAATTCCTTCTTCATTCTCTTTATTTTGCACAAGATCAATATCTGCTAAATCTGTTGCTAAAAGAATCACTGGAATGTCTGGATTTAGTGTTTTAATTCTTTTACCAAAATTAAATGGATCCATGCCGATATTTTTTGACATTGTTATTATTAGATCATAATGACACTCTTTTACTCTTAAAAGTGCCTCTCTTCCTGATGTAACACGGGTCACACGGGGTGGTGAACTTAGAAGATGATGCTGATATTGCCCAATTACAAGCTCAGAAATAAGTCCTTCCTCTTCTATTATAAAGGCATCATACAAACTTGAAACTATTAAAATATCTCTTACCTTAAAAGGCATTAAAAGATGATAGGTTTGTTTTTTTAATTCAAATTCTGTATCTGTATCTATGGATATTTTTGAAAAATCAAAACATGAATTTAATTCTTTCATAATACTCTTTTAAAAAGAGTATTCAATATTATAAATTTTGCCCTGTTGAAATATTTAGAAAAAGGAGTATTTTTTAAATTAATCCCTGATCAATCATTGCATCGGCAACTTTTACAAAACCTGCAATATTAGCACCTTTTACATAATTGATGATGTTTCCTTCTTTTCCATATTTGACACAGGAGGCGTGTATACTTCTCATTATATTGTGTAATTTTTCTTCAACTTCTTCTCTACTCCATGCAAGTTTTAAACTGTTTTGTGACATTTCAAGGCCGCTTGTTGCAACACCTCCAGCATTTGCTGCCTTTCCAGGGCCATATACAATTTTTGCATTCAAAAATACCTCAATTCCTTCTGGTTCAGTTGGCATATTTGCTCCTTCTGCCACACAAATGCAACCATTATCTACAAGTTTTTTTGCCTCAGCTTTATTTATTTCGTTTTGAGTTGCAGATGGAAATGCCATGTCACATTTGATATGCCAGGGGCGTTTTCCTTCCTCATAGGTAACACCATATTTTTCAGCATATTCTTTTATACGCCCACGTTTAATATTTTTTAATTCCATTACATATGAAAGTTTTTTATCATCAATTCCATCAGGATCATAAATCATTCCATTAGAATCAGATAGAGTCACAGCTTTTGCACCTAATTGATTTAATTTTTCAACAGTGTATTGTGCAACATTACCTGAACCTGAAACTGTGCAAATTTTTCCTTTAATTGTTTCATTTCTTGTTTTCATCATTTCTTCAGCAAAATAAACACAACCATAACCAGTTGCTTCAGGTCTAATCAAACTTCCACCCCAATTTAGTGCTTTACCTGTAAGAATTCCAGAAAATTCATTTTTAAGTCTTTTATATTGGCCAAAAAGGTACCCAATTTCACGACCACCAACTCCAATGTCACCTGCGGGAACATCGGTGTTTGGTCCAATATGTCTTGAAAGCTCTGTCATAAAGCTTTGACAAAATCGCATTACCTCATTGTCAGATTTTCCTTTCGGGTCAAAATTTGATCCCCCTTTACCGCCTCCCATAGGTAACGTTGTTAAACTATTTTTAAAAACCTGTTCAAATGCAAGAAATTTTAATATACTTAAATTAACACTCGGGTGAAATCTAAGTCCTCCTTTATAAGGACCTATTGCACTATTCATTTGAACTCTAAAACCTCTATTAATTTGAATTTCACCACTATCATCAATCCAAGGAACACGAAACATAACAACTCGTTCAGGCTCTGCAATTCTCTCCAGAATTTTAGCTTTTTTATATCTTGGATTTTTATTAATAAAAGGCATTACATTTTCGGTAACTTCTCTGACTGCTTGATGAAATTCATTTTCCCCAGGATTTTTTGCAATAATATCATCCATGAATATTTCAATTTCGTTGTCCATGATATTCCTCCAAATAATTGGTGTTCACCGTATCAACAACCCTTATTAATATTTTATTATTATTTACTTAAATTTTTAAAAGGTTATTATATTTATTTTCGTGTGAAAAAAAAGTTAAAGATATAAATATCCAATAAGGTTTTTTAAAATAGTTTTTAATATTGACAAGATATTACTTTTAATTGATTTTATTGGTTTGTTCCGAGGTGGAAAAGGGAGATGGAGAGTAAAAAATTATCTAAGGAAAATGTTTTAAATATTGCAAAAAAGGAAGAGGTTTTATTTGTACGTTTACAGTTTGTTGATATTCTAGGAGCACCAAAAAATATTGTGATACCTCCTTCAAGACTTGAAGAAGCACTAGATTATGGAATCCCATTTGATGCATCTTCAATAGCGGGTTACGCTACTATTGAGGAATCTGATAAAATAGCAATGCCTGAACCTAATAGTTTTGTTATTCTTCCAGAAACAATTGAAAAAAGAAAAACTGCAAAACTTAATTGTGATATTTATGAACCTAATGGAAAACGATTTGTTGGAGATACAAAATTTGTTTTGGAAAAAATAGTTAATCAAGCGAAAAAATTAGGTTATATCTATAACACAGGGCCTGAATGTGAATTCTTTTTGTTCAAAAAAGAAGATGATAATTATTCATTATGTCCAAATGATGCTGCGGGTTATTTTGATTTATCACATCGTGATCTAGCTGAAGGCGTTCGTGCAGATATTTCTATTGCACTAGATACATTTGGAATTAGAACTTATACTTCACACCATGAAGTATCCCCTGGTCAACATGAGATAAACTTCCGTTTTTCAGATGCTTTAAATGTTGCTGATAGAGTAATTACTTTAAAGTATGTTACAAAAGTTATTGCTAGAAAACATAACCTTCATGCTTCATTTATGCCTAAACCGATCTTTGGATTGAATGGATCAGGAATGCATACACATTTGTCTTTATTTACTGACAAGGGAAAAAACGCATTTCATGATTTTAAAAATAAGCAATTGAGTGATACTGCAAGACATTTTATTGCTGGGCTTTTAGTTTACATTAAAGAAATAACTGCAATTCTTAATCCAACTGTTAATTCATATAAAAGACTTGTTCCAGGATTTGAAGCACCAACCTATATTTCTTGGGCACATAGAAATAGAAGTGCATTAATTCGTATTCCATCAGGACGAGGAAAGGGAGCTAGATGCGAAGTAAGAAGCCCAGATCTTTCTGGAAATCCTTATTTACAATTTGCTGTAATGCTTGCTGCAGGGCTTGCAGGAATAAAGGAAAAATTAACGCCTCCTGCTCCTGTTGAAAAAAATATTTATGAATTATCTGAAAAAGAAAGAGAAAAATATGATATTCGTCATCTACCTGAAAGTCTTGGACATGCCCTATCACTTATGGAAGACAGCGTCCTTTTAAAAGAAACATTAGGAGATCATATATTTGATAACTTTCTACATGTAAAACATAAAGAATGGGCCGATTACCGAACACAAGTAACAGAATGGGAGATTGATAAGTACCTTCCAATATTATAATTTAAGGTTCATTCTAAATTTATTTATTTCTTTTCCTTTTCAAGGTAAACAATAATATTTAAATTTATATTTACATTATACTCAAAGGTGGTTTTATGGGCTTTGAAATGCAGGTAGTTGCCAATACACCATTAATTGGTGAGGAAGACCCAGAAATTGTAGCAAAAAAGTTTTTCGAGCAGATTGGTTATTTATCAAAAGGTGCTGACCCTGAAATTCCTTATAAACTATTTAATGATTTTTTCTTAAAACATCCCACAAAAGCATGGTTTGTCGATGAATTATCTGATAAACTTAAAACATCAAAACCAACTGTTTATAGACATTTAAATAAACTAAAAGGGTTCGATATCCTTGAAGAAGCGCAAATTTTTGATGAAAATACAAAGCAAAATAAAAAAGCGTATAGGCTGAGATATGGAAACATTCAAAAAGCTTGGAACTTTGTCGAAGCTCATTTAAAAGTTGCGATAGAAAATTACGGAAAAACTGTCGAACACTTACAAAAGCTTATTGATAAACAAAGGAAGGGGTTATAATGGAAGGAAATAAAAAAAAGATGGAATTAACAGAAGGATCTGTATACAAAATAACATCTCTTGGCGGTAAAGATAAAGCAATAGTAACAGAAGGTATTTTTAAAGGTTTCATTTCCATTGGTGTTGATGAAACAGGTTTATTAATGGAGCTTAACAGAAGCCATGGTGATATGGCTGGTAAAATAAGAATTATTCCATTGCATGTAATACTAATTATTGATATTGTTGATGTAAAGGAAAACGAAAAAAAGGACGATTATAAGGGAATGTCACACTACGTAGGATGAGTTTTTCTTTCTAATATTTTTACAGGAATTAATACCGTTATATAAGAGACAATAAATTTAAATTATAATAATATATTATTTTACCATACAAATTAGGGAGGTAATAAATGAAGGATAGTCCTCTGAAATGCATGATATTAGTAATTGTTACATTAATGATATTTGGTTTTTTTGAATCATCTGTACATGCAACAGAAGCTGAAAATAGAAAAGCACACAATAAGGAAATTTTCTCAAGTTTAAACCAGGGTTATATCGATATAACTGTTGAAGAAGCATGGGATTTTTTAAGTGATACAAGTAATGGAATTCAAGTGCCTATCGATGTTAGAACTCTTTTAGAATGGAAAAATGAGCATATCCATACACCGCCTCCAGAAAATCCAAAACATCATTGTTTAGATGATTTAGAAGATGAAGAAAAACTTCAAGAGTTTATGGATCTTTATAAAGGTGAAGAGCTAATCATTTATTGTCATTCAGGTGGCCGTAGTGTAAATGCAGCCAATATTTTAGTTGAAAATTCTTTTTCTGGAACAATATATAACATGCTTGGTGGGATTATTACATGGAAAGCAGAAGGATTTCCCACTATTATTAATCAACCACCTGATGTAACGCTTATTAATCCAAAAGAGGGATTTTTCCATTTTTCTGGGATACCAATTCTACCTACACCGTTTGATTTGATAGCTGACACCTTAGCCTTAGGAGGATTTCGATTAAGACCAGTTATAATAAATGCTACAGATGATTTTGATAATAGAGAAGATTTAGTTGTAAAGATCTATCTTAATGGAGAGCTGAAAGGCGAGGCAAGTTATTGTTGCGATTGGAAATTGCATGAATGGTTTTGGACAGGTCTTGCAATTGGAAATTATAAATTAAAGGTAACTGCAGAAGATTTAGAGAGAAATAATAATAGTGTTGAAATAGATGTGTCAAATTTCTGTTTCATTCCATAATAAAAAAAGTTACTTCCTTTGAAGTATAAGGAGCAGATTAAAAAATGATAAATTGTTTCATCAGGAAAAGCATGGTTTTTACTATTATTTTATTGTTTATTGGAAATAGTTTTTCTCAAATATGTGGATTAAGTTTAAATGAAATATCAAATATATCTTCAAATAATTCAACTATTTTGTTTGTTGGAGGATCAGGTCCAGGGAATTATAGTAAGATTCAAGATGCAATAGATGCAGCAAATGAAAGTGATATTGTCCTTGTTTATAGAGGAACATTTTATGAAAACTTGTATATTGATAAAAAAATCATTTTATTTGGGCAAGATAAAGATAGTACTATTATTGATGGTGGTAGAACGATTCAAGACCATAACATAATAAAAAGTGATAAAAACGATGATGTTGTATTTGTTTTTTCTACAGATTCATTATATATTTCAGGTTTTTCTATCAGAAATGGATATGTGGGTATCAATCTTGTAAATTCCACAGACAATTATATTATTGACTGCAATATTTATTCTAACAATATAGGTCTTAGGTTGAACCAATCAACCCGTAATTTTATGAGTTATTGTAATTTATTTAAAAATTTAATTGATGGAATTCAAATGTGGAATTCCTCGAATAATATTATAGAAAATTGTAATATTTTTTTCAATGAAGAAGGTGTCGCTCTTGAGTATTCTATTTACAACACATTTAATTTTTGTAATATTAGCAATAACAATCATAAAAATATATGGTTAATTAATAATTCCAATAACAATAAAATAATAAATTGTAATATAAATAAAGGTTATTCAGGTCTTGTTTTTGAAGGATTTTCTAATAACAATCTTGTTTATCATAATAATTTCGTAAATAATGAAGGCAAAGAAGTAGACAATGCTTATGATGAATGTGAAAATATATGGGATGGGGGAAATTTAACTGGTGGCAACTTTTGGGATGACTATGCTGGGATAGATGAAAATAATGACAGTCTTGGTGATACACCATATAATATCTCAGGTGGCAAAAACCAAGATAAATATCCGTTGATGTCTCCAATAATTAATTATGATATTGAACCTCCTGTTGTCAAGATATTCAAACCGATTAAAGGTCTTTATATATTTAGTCTTTTGATAAGAAAGTACCTGATTCGTCGACCATTAATTTTTGGAAAAATTAGAATAAAAGCCAATATTACAGATAATATAAATAATCATTTTAATCTTGTAGAGTTCTATATTGATGGTAAATTAAGGAAAATTGATACTACACCCTCTTATGAATTCATATGGGAAAGAGACAGATTAAGAATTTTTGGACATAGACACACAATAAAAGTGGTTGCATTTGACCAATCAGGAAACAGTGGTTTTACAAATATTAAAGTTTGGAAGTTTTTATAACAATATTTATGACTTTTTCTTTATTTTTTCTCCTATAGTTTCTTCTTAATGGAAAATTTATTAATATAGATAATATAATACCCTATTGGGGTCTAGCTTAGTAGAAAAAATGATTTTTAGATTTAAACATTTTTCATCTTTTTCTACCTCCCTTAAATATACTAGGCCCCTCTTTTTTTAGTATTTTTGTAGTAAAAACCTTATTTTTAAAATTCCTGTTATTTTGGCATTTTGATATTTTTACACATTATATTTTTATATAACTATTGTTAAAGGTTAACAAGTTACATATTAACATTAAATGAATGGTATAGAAGGAAGCGAAAAGGTGATTAAGTGAAATGCAATGCCCTAAGGGAAATGAAAATACATGCGCCAGGCTCAAAACGGTTCATAGAAATAGACATGCTTAGAGGTCTTGCCTTACTTTTAATGATATTTGGTCATATACTTTGGGATCTTGATTACTTTGGGATGGTGCCGATGAATAATACCATTTATACCATATTACAAAGGATCGTTCCACCTCTGTTTTTCTTGTTGGTTGGAATGAGTCTAATTGTGAGTAAAAAGAAAATAGAAGATAAATCAATAGATGCTCAAAACAGGTATTATCAAAATCTTATTTTGAGGGGCCTTAAGATATTTTCTCTAGGAATGATAATAACAACAGGAACGTTAATTTTCATACCAGAAAAGGTTGTATTATTTGGAGTTCTGCATTGTATTGGGCTTTCTATTGTTATCAGTGTTCCATTTTTAAAATATCGAAATTACAATTTACTTTTTGCAATAATTATTCTTTTTGCTGGGTCTTTTTTTGCACACTTCCATGTAGAAGCACCAACATATGCACATCTTATGATCGGCATACATCAAGTAGATCTTTGGAGTTACACCCTTGACTATTTTCCATTAATTCCATGGTTTGGTTTTTGTTTAATGGGTGTAGTGATAGGTGATTGGCTATACTCTGGAAATGAACGAAGATTTAGAATACCTGATCTTTCAAAATATCGCCCAGCAAAACTAATTCAATGGTTTGGCAGGCATTCTCTAATAATATATCTAATTCACCAACCAATTATAGCTGGTGCTTTAACTCTTTATAATATCATATAGTTTTATACTAGCTTTGGATGTTTTATCATTTTTATTCCAAAAGTTAAAAACCATATCAATGCAGGAAAGGCAACCATTGCTTCTATAACTGCAATTCCACTAAAAAGTTTTAAAAAAATTGGAGAAATAATTGCAAAAAAGCCAATTGTTATTGCAATTATTCCCATATCTTTTTTGAAATGGTTGTATTTTAACAAAGAAATTCCTATTATAAAAAATGCCACTGTTAGTAATATAAAAAAGGTTGCCGAAAAAATAAAATGTAAAATAAAAACATAAATTGGAAATAAGCCAATTCCAATTAGAGCAATTGAGCTTATTGATAGAATATATACACCTAACTTGTTTTTTAAAATTTTTGCGAGTCCAAATGAAAAAATTAAAGATAAAATTCCACCAAATATAAGTCCATTATTAAAGAAAAAAGCAGAAATTCCTTCAACGCCAAGATCGCTTAAAGCATTATTTGTCCATTTGAACCATGGTGCTCTAAATAGAGCTAAAAAAATACTGCTAAATATAACTATTGGAACCATAATTCCGCAAATACCTGCAAATTTTGTTAGTTTAATCTTTTTATCTCTCAACACATAAATATATTTATTTTTCTTTTTATAAAAAATTTTTTATTTTTATATAAATTTTTGAAAAATTTCTAAAACTTTATGTATAAAATACGCATACTAAATATTGGGGGAATTTGGTTATCAAGGTTAAAGGATGGGTTTTCCATCTCCGATTCCTAATGTAAATTGTATTTGGATTGTGAGGGGAGCCAGATACAATTTACGGCCACATACGATTTACATAATAGGGCCCGATTCCCCCACAGGATTGTTTGGAAAAAATTTATCTTAAAATCTGACATCTGATTGTAAAAAAAATGAATAAAGATGAATAGTTTAAAGATAGGAATTAGTTAAAGGACCTGAACAATTTTTAAACGTTAAATACATAAAATTTGCAAGTGAATGTTATTTTGTACAATTTATTGATAATTATTCTTAAATAATCTGCTTATCTATTAATATGTTAGATTGAAAAATGATTAATTTCGTTATTGGTATTCCTATTGGCATAGCAATTGGCATTGCAATAGGGCTTAATCTTGGAATTATTATAGGGAAAAAACAAAAGCCTTGGTCAGAATTGACAGATGAAGAAAAAAAGACATCGAAAAATCATAATTGCCGCAGGAATGATCATTTTAATTGTTGGATTCTTAGCCGGATTAATACGGTATTTTAATTGGTAATCCACTTGTGGTATTTTAATTCGTTTTTTACTATGTTTTTTTCTTTTCCATGACCGAAAAATCGAGACTTGTTACATATAGGTGTATTGAAAAGCACAATTGTATATTCCAATAATATTGATTAAAAAGTATTTTATAATTTTAATTACATTATAAATACGTAGAGGAGGCAAAAAGAAATGAAAGCTAAATTAATTGGAATTATTGTTTGTATTTTATTGATTGGATCTATTTTACCTGTTTCAAGTTCAATTATAAAAAATGAACCAATTAGCATTATAAAGCATAACAAAATATCTAATTTAAATATTAAAAATCAAGATTACCAAAAATTTTATCCTGATTTTCCAGTTATGCAGAGTCGTATAAATTTTTTAGAACCAGATGAAAGTTCTCCTAAACCAATTGCAAAAAAAACACCTAGTGAATTTAGTTGGATGAAAAATAATGGAAAAGATTGGACAACCCCTGCAAGAAATCAAAAAAAATGCGGTAGTTGTTGGGCATTTTCAGCATTAGGAATATTTGAATCAGTTATAAAAATTAGAGAGGATTGTTCAGAGTTAAATCTTGATCTATCAGAACAATATATTCTATCATGTCTTCCCAAATCTGGTAATTGTCAAGGTGGATATATCAAAGATGCTTTTAAATTTATAAATAAAACAACTGCAGATGGAAATTTCTGTAATGGTATTATTTTTGAATCCTGTTTTCCCTATAGAGCTATTGATAAGAGGGGTTGTGATTTTTATGGTTGTGGTCATGATCCTGTTCTATGTAATGAAAAATGTGATAACTGGGAAGAAATGCTCGTTCCACTTTTAGATTATGGGTCCTGGAAGGCGGACGGAAGTAATATTGACAGAGAAAGAATAAAAACAGATATAATGGAAAGAGGACCAGTTGCTACGAGCATAACTGCTACAGATGATTTTAAAATATGGGGAGCTTATAACCATAATCCAAATGAGTATTTTTATCATTTATTACCTGTGACAAATACTAATCATGTCGTAGTATTAGTTGGATGGAAAGATAGTTCTTCAGTTCTTAATGGCGGATATTGGATATGTAAAAATAGCTGGGGTTCTGAATGGGGATATGATGGATTTTTTAATTTAGCATATAGCTGTTTATATAGTGATTCCGGTAACATTTATTGGGCAGACTATGATCCTGATAGCTTTGATTGGCCTCCGTATGTAGATACAGGTGGACCATATGGAGGATATCCAAATCAAGAAGTAACATTTGATGCAAGCAAAAGTATCGGTTTTGAAGGTAGTATAATAGATTATTCTTGGGATTTTGGAGATGAAAACACTGGATCAGGTAAAACTACTACTCATTCCTATGAAAACCTTGGAAAATATACAGTAACATTAACTGTTACAGATAGTGATGGAAACAATGCCTCTGAAACAACAAATCTTTGGATTCAAGAAACAAATAATAAACCGGTTTTGCCAACTATAAATGGAACTAATAGTGGAATAGTTTGGAAAGATTATGTATATATCTTTACTTCAACAGATCCAGAGGAAAATGATTTACTTTATTATATCGATTGGGGAGACGGAAAAAAGGAAGATTGGATCGGACCTTATACTTCAGGTGAACAAATCTCTCTAACTCATATTTGGACAAAAAACACTAACAGTGAAATAAAAGTAAAGACAAAAGATCCTTATGGCGAAGAAAGCGACTTGGCTACATTGAAGATCAATATGCCAAAGACTTATAATTTCAATTACAACTTTAATCTACTGAATAGGTTTATTGAACGATTTCTGAGTGCATTCCCGTTACTAAAAAACCTGCTTACACAAATTTGGAGCGAGAATTATGTAAAACAATATCATAGAGGTTAAATATATGCAGAATAAATTATGTAAAAAAGGACTTGTTTTAGCAACTATTTTTTTGTTTATTGGAGTTGGTATTCACTCTGCTTTTGCTGTAGAAACTAAATCACCGCTAGTAAATAAGCAGGGCAATAAGGATTGTGGTTGTGACGTTGATAATAATCTACTCTATATTAAATCGAAAAGAGGGTTACTTGAATTAGAAATTTATTCAAAGATATTATTGGTTTTATTTAAAGATAATATAGACGCTGTAGAGATCTGTGAAGAAATATTAGATATTATTAATTCAAATAGATTATTAAGGCATTCAATTATATGTAAGTTTTTAGAGTCTCTTGCTACCCCTTTACTTAAAATTAAAGATTTAGTTTTGCATCTATTAACTGGCGGTTTTTGGCCTGGTCCAATAATGTTTGATATTTTAATATCAATTTATAATAGATTATATGATATATTTGAATACGTGAATCATCTATATTTTATATTTGAATGTTGGTGAATGTAATTTTAAAAATAGATGTCTCAAATATTAATTTGTAGTCAGACTTTAAATTCAAGTATTTAACATTGTTTTTTCGTTGATATATGACAAAATACCAGTTTTGTACGATAAATAACCTTTTTGCACAAATAATAGTAAAAAAGTATTATATAATTTCAATTGGATTATAAATATATGGAGGAGGCAAAAATATGTATAATAATTTATACAACAAGGTATTAGTTTATGTGATAGTTTTTTTATTAACTGCTATTAATGTTTTGCCGGCAACTGGGATGGTTATTAACAATAATACAAATCTAGAAGAGCAACGGAGTGATGGCAAATCTTTATATGAACAGAGTGAACAATCACAATTTTTTAATAATCAAAATTTTCCTTTACTACCCGAATATATGCCTGGAGAATTGATTGTGAAATTCGAAGATAATATAGGAGTTGATATTTCCATAGTTCCTGTGGAAACTCTAATTACTGGTAATATCCCTAATGATGCTTCTGAAAGATCAATAACCAAAGAAAATAAATCAGCAATCTTTCCAGGGGGAATAGTAAAAACTGGCGTAGAGTCTATAGATATGTTAAACAGGAAATTTAACGCCGTATCAGCTGAGAAATTAATAGAAGATGATTCTGTTCCAGAACTTTCAAATGTGTATATATTTAGCATTGATGAAGATGTAAATGTGTTTTCTGCTGCGGAAGCATATATGAATGATATAAATATTGAATATGCTGAGCCTAACTATGTTTATCAGTTTTGTGTAACTCCAAACGATCCCCATTTTAATGATCAATGGGCGTTACATAATATTGGTCAGATGTATCCATCGGATGGAAGGTTTAATCCTCCTCCAGGTACCCCAGATTGTGATATTGATGCTCCTGAAGCATGGGATATTGAAACAGGTAGTCCTGATGTTGTTATTGCAATAATTGATACAGGTGTTGATTATACCCACCCAGACATTGCTGATAACATCTGGATTAATGAAGGGGAGGACAGAAACAATAATGGCAAATTTGATAATTGGCCCTGGTGGTCAAAGAAAAACGGCATTTACGGTGATATTAATAGAAAGGACGACGATGGAAATGGTTATGTAGATGATATTCTCGGTTGGGACTTTGCAGGACTTTTATTTGGAGTATTTGATGACAATAATCCTATGGACACTCTTGGACATGGAACCATTTGTGCAGGTGTTGCCGGTGCTGTTGGAAACAATGGTATTGGTATCTCAGGGGTAGCCTGGGATTGCAAGATCATGGCCGTTAGAGTGGGAAATTTAATGGCTCGTCTTTCTAATGTGTTGCGTGGTATTATTTACGCAGCTAAAAATGGTGCAGATGTGATAAGTATGAGTCTTGGTACAGTATCTAGCTCTGAAGCAACTTATGATACAATAAAATATGCCTATTCTCGAGGTAGTATACTTGTCGCTGGAGCGGGAAATTTAGATACAGATCTAGGATTTTTTCCTGCTGCATATGATGAAGTCATTGCAGTTGCAGCAACTGACAGTAACGATGAAAAAGCTGAGTTTTCTATGTATGGTTCGTGGGTTGATGTTGCTGCACCTGGCGTTGATATTCTTTCTCTAAGAGCAGATGGTACTGATGTTTATGGTGACGGAAGTCATATTGTAGATGAAAAGTATTATATTGCATCTGGGACTTCCATGGCGTGCCCTTATGTTTCTGGGTTGATAGGTTTGCTATTATCTAAGAACCAGAGTCTAACCCAAGACATGGTAAAAACTATTTTATATTCTTCTGTAGATAAGATAGACTCATATTTTTATATTGGACGTGGGCGGATAAATGCCTTTGAAGCAATAAAAAGGAATCCAGCTATCGCGATTTTAGATTCTTTTCCACAAGGTGGTGATGTCAATGGTGTGATAGATATCACTGGATCTGTATGGGGGGAGAACTTTCTTTATTATGTAATAGAGTATGGCAGAGGTAAAGAGCCAAATTCATGGTTAGAGATAGTTAATTCTACTCGTTCTATTCAAGATGGTGTTGTAGCTTCACTTGACACTACAGTATTAGATGAAGGTATGTATACAATTAGATTAAAATTAATTTGTAGTGATGTGACATATGAAGAAACGATTCAGATTGTTGTGAACAATGAACATAATCTATTTATTGTAAATGATGACGGTGGCTCAGAGGTTTATACATGTATTCAAGGTGCACTTGATGATGCAGGAAATGAAGATGCCATCTATGTTCAAAATGGGACATATTATGAAAATATTATAATTGAGCGATCTATAGTTTTAACTGGTGAAAATAAAGATGCCACAATCATCGATGGCTGTTCAATTGAAACAGTTATTAATATTTTTGCAGATAATGTGGAAATAACTGGTTTTACAATCCAGAATGCATCATCAATTGGTCAAATTTTTATTCGAAATGGTATATTTGTAAGATCAAATAGTAACATTATTCATAAAAACCATATCACAAATAATATTTGCGGTATATTGCTAGGACCAGATGTCTCAGGCAATCTTATCTTTCATAACAATTTTGTAAAAAAACATCCATTGCATTTCAATGCTTTTGTAATGGTTAAAAAAAATGGAAACTATTGGTATAACCCTACACTAAAACAAGGAAACTATTGGTCCTATATTAAGGGTATAGATATATTTCCACCTTGGGGAATAAGTGATATTGCTAAAAGAATATATCCAGGTTTTTTAGGACATAGGGATAAATATCCTCTTATGAAACCTTATGATAGTTTGCCAAAAAACAAGCAAACTAATCAGATAGATTTTTATAGCAATCCAAAAAGCATAAGTCATAATCAGCCCTACAGCCACCATTCCATGACGCTGTTATGCCATCGGTTGTTAGAAAGATTTCCAAATGCGTTCCTAATATCAAATTACTTATTAGGATTAAAATAGAATATAGAGCTGCAAATTAGATGAAAAAAACCTAGTTAAGTTGTCTCTTTAAAAACAAACTACTTAATTTAACATAGGTGCACAATAAACCATGACAATAATTGTAATGGACATTTTTTCGTTAATAAATGATATTTTTGTCTAAAAGTTTTATATACCAAGTATTTGATTTAAATTATTGGAGGAGGTAGCATTTATGAGCAAGAGAGCCTTCACATTTGGGATATTATTCATGCTAGTAGTTACTTGTTTTATT
>CAYFVP010000157.1:0-23558 GCA_964346655.1 uncultured Thermoplasmatales archaeon | reverse complement strand
GCACCAAAAAAACCATTGATCCAACCCATAATAATAAATATGGTTAATATTATTAAATAAATTTGAAGTTTTTTTATTGCACTTTTACTAATATACATATTTTTTCACCTTTTTTCTTTATTTTTAATATAAAAATCCATCATGTGAACGATCTGACTACTATAAGGTCTATGTTCTTCCTTAGCTAATTTTTTTAATTTTTTTACATCTTCTTTATCTAATGATATAGATCTCAGTTTTTCCACATATCATGAAATTGAATACATAGAAGTTGAATATGATGATCCAAATGATATCATTGAAAATATTATGATTAAAGAAAATGAAATAAAAAATAATTTAGATGAAATAAAAAAAATAATGAGGCAATAATATGCTAGATCAAGATTTAAAATCAAAGATTAATTTATTATGGGACAAATTCTGGAGTAGTGGTGTCTCAAATCCACTTCAAGCTATCGAACAAATATCATATTTACTTTACATGAAAAAATTGGAAGAAGAAGACAATAAAAGAAAAAATGAAGCAATGCAAATAAATTCAGAGTATTCATCCATGTTTCCTAACAATAAATTAAAATGGTCTGTATGGTCAAATTTTGAAGCAGATAAGCTACTTATTCATGTAAGAGATGAAGTATTTCCCTTTCTCAGAAATCTAGCAGGTGACGAAACATTATATAACAATTATATGAAAGATGCAGTTTTTAATATTCCATCATCAGCATTAATGGTTGAAGCTATACGCACAATTAACAATTTGGATATCAAGGAACAAAATAAAGATATTAAAGGAGATATTTACGAATATTTATTATCACAATTAAGTACATCGGGGAAAAACGGTCAATTTAGAACTCCAAGACATATCATAAAAATGATGACTGAAATTGTAAATCCAAAATTTGGCGAAATTATTTGTGATCCTGCATGTGGAACCGCAGGTTTTTTAATATCTGCCTATGAACACATTCTCAAATCAAATAAATCAGATAAATTAGATACCTCTAAGATGGAAATATTACATGATTCTCTACATGGATACGAAATTGATCAAACCATGACTAGAATATCTTTAATGAATCTAATTATGCATGGAATTGATAAACCAAATATAAAAAGAGTAAATTCTCTTACAAGATTATTTGACCAAAGGCCCTATTACGATATAATTTTAGCAAACCCTCCATTCAAAGGCAGTATAGATCCATCAGAATTAAGTGATGAATTTGTAATAAAAACAAAAAAAACCGAATTAATTTTTCTTGAATTAATGTACAATATCTTATCAAAAAATGGACGATGTGCAGTAATAGTTCCAGATGGAGTTCTATTTGGAAGTACTAAATCACACAAACAAGTGAAAGAGTTAATAGTAGAAAAAAGCAATCTAAAAGCAGTTATTTCAATGCCATCTGGAGTATTTAAACCATATGCAGGAGTATCCACTGCGATATTGTTTTTTAAAAAAGGTGAAAAAACTAAAAAAATATGGTTTTATGATATGAAAAATGATGGTTTCAGTCTAGATGATAAACGTAAACCTATTGATCAAAATGATATACCAGATATTATTAATAAATATAAAAAAATTGATAGAGAAAAATTTGAAGACAGAAAAGCAAAATGTTTCTTTGTTCCGGTAAGTGAAATTAGAGAAAATAATCATGATTTAAGTATTTCCAGATATAAGGAAATTGAATATAAAGATATTCAATATGAAAAACCCGAAAAAATTAAAAAAAAGATATTAGAATATGAAAATAAAATAATTGAATTTTTAAATGATTCAAATATTTAAAAAAAAGCATTTAGTAAATAAATTTATTTTTTTTCCATTTTTTCTTTGAGTAACATCAAACCTCTTTCAACAGCATGTGTTAGATTTGAAAACTCTTTAGTTTTTATTTTAGATTGAACCCAATCAAATAATTCTGGATCAATTGTTACTCCTGTTTTTATTTTCCTTCTCTCTATTTTTGGTCGAACCATAGTAGTAAGTATCCAACCGAAATATATAAATATTGGGTAGTTTATATCCAACCAAAACAAACTTTTACTAACCTGTGGAGGTGATATAATAATCGATAAAAATAAAGAAAAAAACAGAAGGATATAAAAAAAAAATAAAATGTATAAAAAAAGTAAAATCTTTAGATATAGAACTATTAAAAAAAATATTTATACCCCAAAATAAAAAAAGTTTAACAGATAATTTTAAAGATAATGTTGAAAAGGAGGATGATTTTAAATGAATAATAAAAGTAATTCAAAATACAATATTGATTGAGAGGTGTAAATTATGAAAAATTCTAGTCAAAAACAGAAAAAAGAATACAAGGGTATTCAAATATTGCTAAAAGGTGGTATTGCTAAACAAAGTGAGTCACATTATAGAGTCAGATCTCAATCAAACCAAGATCTATGGTATAATGTTGTATGGAAAAAAAATCATTGGTCATGTAATTGTATAGATCATCAAAAAAATCATAACAGATGCAAGCATATCAATGCAATTGATTATAAACTAACTGTAGAGGATATTAAAACTGGATTAGATCCTTTGGATAAAGATGACAGGTGTCCTGTATGCGGACAAGAAGATATGGTAGTTAGAAATGGTAAAAGATATACCCGCAGCAGCGGACCTGTACAGAGATATATTTGTAAAAGATGTAATAAACGTTTTTCAGGAATAATAAAAGGATTTAAAGGTATGAAAAACAAAGCAAGTATTGTAACAAGTGCACTTGATCTTTATTTTCATGGTTTATCTCTAAGAAAAATAGTCCAGCACCTTGAAACAACTTACCGTATAAAAATCTCTCATGTAGCTATCCACTACTGGATGAAAAAATACATTCATCTAATAACACAATATACTGATAGATTGAATATTAATGTATCAGGAGGACGATGGTTAGCTGACGAAACAATATTGAAGGTACAAGGTAGACATATCATCCTATGGAATCTTCTAGATGCAGAATCAAGATTTCTCCTAGCTAAACATATTAGTCAAAAACGTGGAGAAGAAGATGCATCTATATTACTTAAAAAAGGTGTAAATAAAAGTAAAGAAAAACCACTGGAAATCGTTACAGATGGCCTAAGCTCCTATAATGAAGCAATAAAAAAGGAAATAGGAACAAATGCTAATGAACCATTAATTCATCTTCAGGGACCTCTGTCATTAGGATTTAACAATCGAATAGAGCGATATAATGAGACAATAAAAAATCGGATTAAAATTATGGCAGGTTTTCACGATGAAGAAAGTGCAATTCGTTTTACAGATGGGTTCGCAATTTATTATAATTTCATCAAAACACATACTGCACTAAATGACATGACACCTGCAATGATTGCAGGAATTGCACCACAACGTTATGACTGGTTGGATCTAATAAAAATATCAAATAGCAAAAAGAAAGTAAAGACTTCTTTATAGTTATCTTTTCTTTCTTGATAGACGAATGGCTAATGTTAGAAGGTCTTTCCAACCATGGATTTTAAGTTTTATTCCTGCTGCCTGGGCAGGTGTTTTTCCTCCCAAACTCTTATGTGTTTTCAAGAAATTGTATTGTAAACGTTTAATTTCGGTAGTAGCCTGTAAAAATTCTATTGTGTCAAATCGTTTTAGTTTTGGTATTAACCTACGCATTTCCCGATTTAAACGTTCAATTTCATTCACAATAGATATATCCTTGCTTTTTTTTTCTTGATCTATATGCGCATTAGGTGTCTCTCTTTTTATTGCAGCAGAATGTGATTTTAAGCCATCGCATTGAACAACTATAGGATAATAGCCAGCTCTTAATTTGGCTTGCTGGAGTGCTGTAATTGAAGCTTGATTATCACGGTTTTTCGATACATGCGATGCAAGCCAATATCTTTGATCTATTGACATTACGTTTGTAATATAATACCATAATCTGTGCGGTCGTGGTTGAAAACAGTCATCGATTTGCCAAGTATTAGACTTTAATGTATGATGGTAATGCTCTTCGATTTTTAATAATAGATTACTACAGTTTATTATAATCTTTATAACTGTTGGAATAGAGATGGACAAGTTCATTCCTTTCAGTTTTGCAGTTTTTTTTACTTCTTCAGGAATAGCCTGTATACTTAAGCCTCCTACAAATAGGCTGAGTATTATATCTAAAACCCATATTGGATAATGTGTATATGGAATTGCTATGTCACTGAACTTCCTTCCACATTTTTTACATAGATATATTTGCACTAATCCTAGGTACTTCCTTCTTCTTTTTCCATCCTTGACATATTTATCACTTCCGCAATGTGAACAACATCTTTTAGAGGATTTTGGATTGTTCTTTTTACCATTTGAAAAGCCAAAATCATCCAATCTTTTTTGTTTTCCCATTATTATCCCCCTTTTTTTAACATTATCACTCTGCGCCTTACATTTAACAGATAGAAAATATTCAAAATATCGCCACTCAACTTAACTCCACCGGTGCAGGTCGCGTTAATATGGCGAGAGATGAAATACCCCATTAAAAAAAAGGGTGATTTCATGTGATTCTGTAAATTTGTTATCACTAAGGGTGATGATAACAACAGTTTTGTAATTATAGATAAATTTAAATTTACTTTAGCATATTTAAATATTGAATTTTTATCTTCTATCATTTTCAGCCTCCAAAAATATGATTTTTTTCTTCGTTTTCCTCAAAGATTTTTATACAATATTCTTTATTTACAATGTCTGTTCTAAGAATATGTACCTTTTTTCCAATTGCATTCATCAGTTTCTTTTGGATCTCCACTGTGGTCATTCCAAGATTAATTATTGTTCCACCAAAGAACCGTAAAATAGCAGATTTGTTCTTAATCTCAAGATTCTGAATTTTGCCTCTTACTTCATCCCAAGGTTTTAACACATAGGTTCTTTTGGTTTCATTTACACTTTTCATCGCATCTCCGCATAACATGGAAATATAAAAAAAACGATACACTGTTTGATACATCATGGATGAAGAAGCAATAAAAAAGATAATTTCTTCTGGACCTGGCAGACGACTACTTAATTGTCTATTGCTTGTTCAACCAATTACTATTAATGAAATGAAACAGATGATAAAACTCTCTCTCGATATATTTAATCCCACAGTTTCTATGAAAAGAGAGTTCCCTAATGTATCAAATATTGAATTAGATGAGATACATCCTGGATTTAAAAAAGAATTTGAATCTCATTTAATCGATAAGACAAAACTCTCCAAAGATCTTTTTACTCATGCTGATCTATATGACCAAAATAGAATTTTAAAAAAAGCCATAGCAAGTGGCTTGGTTATTGAAAAGAAAGTAAATAAATCAAATAAGGATATATCCTATTTTTTCTTAAACTCTGATTTATATTTCATACCCGATAGAAAAAAAGGTATTCAAATAACAAATTACCATAAATCTTATTTATATAAATATAAACATGAAAGAATTATTACAAATATTGGACATCCAAATAAAATTGAACATATAAATGAAAGAATTGCTTTGGCAATAGAAACAGATAAAGTAAAAGAAGGTATGCATCTTTTTCCAATAAATGAGTTATTGACATTTTTATGGTGGATGATAAAACATCCGAAGTTAATATATAAAACAATTGAGAAATACAAAAAAATAATTTTAGATGAAATGGATACTAGAAGCTTTACAAGAGAAGATCTTCCTCCAGATTGGAGATCAGCTACCCATTTGATAAAGATGGCTATAAAAACTAAATTGTTCACGGAAAATGGTAAAAAATTGAATTTAAATTATATGCTAAAACAGATGGCTCATGGGGAAATTTTCTTTAATTTCTGCAGAAGCTACGAAATTCTAAGATGTTTCGACAATTTTGACGATCATTTATCAGAAATGAATAAAAAATCACCCATGGAGATGCTTAACATATTAACTTTAAAAAAATATAATATCGATCCCGCAAAGCGGCCTCTTTTTTTTACCTCTATTATGTATTCTCCTTTTGAATATAAAAAAATTTATAAAAAACATGATAGGAATATTGAAGAATCACATACATTTACAGAAATAATAAGTAATGAAAATATAGCCTCTGCAATTCTTGTTCATGATAGTGAAATCATTAATTATTGCCCAGAGCTGAAGAAATGCCGTTTATTTTTAATTCCACATTTTAATTCCAGAATATTTTGAATTTTCTAATTTAATCTATTCCTAATTGAGGTATATGTGCTAAATATGAATCTCTCAGTTCTTTCCTGTCGATGTGATGATAGATATCTATAGCTTCCCTACGGGAATCTCCGCGTAATTCTTTGATATATTCTCGTTTCATACCGTTTCTATATAGGTGTGTGGAATACCAATGTCTTGTGCAATGTGTAGTAAATCTATCTTGTATCCTTCTGCTGTTTGGATCATGTAAGCCGACTTTCGTTGCATATTTTACGACAAGTTCGTATATACCATTCCTACCTAATCTACCACCTCGTTCATTTATAAAAAGTGCCTTAGTACCATTGTTTTTTCTATTTTCTCTGCTTATCATCCATCTCCTTAAAATCCTTGAACATTCATCGTCAAAAAAAATATCAAGATTGCTTCTTTTTAGAGTAGGTTTAAGATGTATGCACTGTTCCGACCAGTCAATATCATCAATATCAATATTTACTAACTCCTGTCGGCGTACACCCGTTTTGCATAGAGTCGTCACTACAGCCTTTGCCAGAGGATCAATAATAGAATTAATCAGCATGCTCATTTCCTCAACTGATATCAATTTTCTTTTTGAGTCACCTCTAGAATATTTCGCCCTATTAAATGAAGATAAGTATCTCTTTCTGAATTTTGACATTGGATTTTTGTCAACATAATCCTCAAATTCCAAATATTCGTAAAAGGATTGTATCGCAGAGAAATACCTACTTATTGTTTTTACACTATATTTTTCATTGTATCTGTTTTTTCTGTTCTGGAGATATGTTTTAAATCTCTTTAAATCCTCTATATCAATATCTATAAGTGATTTTCTAACAAATTTAGAAAATAGCTTCAAACATGAATTATAATTTTCTAAAGTTCTATCGGTCAAACCTATGCATTCAGCGTCTTTAAGATATTCATTGATCAAAATCATATTATCCAAATCTATTGGTGTATCAGAGTTAATATCAGTATATCTGCTAGCTACTCTTTCCATTTCCACCCCTTCGAGGTTGACTTTATAAGACCATATCCTTCAAGAAGAGAAAGCTGAATGTATATAGATTTTATAGATTTAATATCTGTAGGTTTTACCCCTAGACGAGCTAGGATCTCGTCATTATCAAGATATCGTTTTTTTCCATTTATTCCTATAGCATTTCTGAGGATGTTAATCAGTTCTTTTTCATAATGTATTACCCCTTCAGCAGGTGGATTTACAAAAGGCTCTGCCCTATATTTCCTGATTTCCAACTCTAAGTTATCTCTTATAATATTTAATTGTCGTATATTATCCTGTAGTTCTGATATCTCCTTTTTCAAGTTTTTGTTTTCCTTTTCAATGTCTTTTCTACTTTTAACCTCATCTTCAAGTTCTATGATTGAATCCTCTATTATTCTAACGATCCATTTGGAAAGTGACATATTATTTTCTTTAGCAATTTTTTCCCAAAGGTCTCTCTGTTCAAGGGTTTGAGCATATACCCAAACTGCTCTTTCTTTGATCGTATCAGTCTTGCCCAATACAGTTCACCAAAAATAGTTATAACCAATAAGTTTTTAAAATTTACTAGTAAATTTATGCTCCCGCCGGGATTCGAACCCGGGTAGCTGGCTATCTTCGGGTTTCTTCAGGAAAATTTGATAATGTTACCACTTTTCCTCCAACCCGCGAAAGGCCAGAATGATTGGCCGGACTACACCACGGGAGCATATTAATGGTTTTGAGCAGCCCTGAGCGGATTTGAACCGCTGACGCTAGCTCCAAAGGCTAGAATGTTGCCGCTACACCACAGGGCTAACAAATTATGTCGGAAGGCATTGCAATTTTAATATATAGCATTTTGGATTTTCCAGAAATAAAAATTAAATTATTATAACTTATATTATGAAATAGTTAAGATTTAATAAACTAATTATTCTAATTTTAATTCTATTTATTATGTTGTTTTTGTTGGATTTTTGCCCAAGTATCACGAAGTTCAACTGTTCTATTAATGATGATTTTATCTTTTGTCGAATCTGGATCAATACAAAAGTAACCGTTTCTTTCAAACTGAAATCTACTATAAGGTTTCAAATTCTTAATTTCTGGTTCAACCTTACAAGATTTAAGAATTTCAAGAGAATTTGGATTTAAAAATTCCTTGAAATCTTTATCTTTTTGACCTGCAGGGTCTGCTACTGTAAATAATCTATCATACAAATAAACTTCTGCATCAATTGCATGAGAAGCAGACACCCAATGAATTGTTGATTTTACACGTCTTCCATCAGGGGCATAACCACCTTTTGTAGATGGATCAATAGTGCAGATTAATTCTACTACTTCACCATCCTTTTTTATTACATCTTTACAAGTTACAAGATAAGAGTATCTAAAGCGAACCTCTCGGCCTGGTGCAAGTCTAAAAAACTTTTTAGGAGGCTCTTCCAAAAAATCAGTTTTTTCTATAAAGAGATGCTTTGAAAAAAATATTTTTCGAGTACCCGCTTTAGGATCCTCAGGATTATTAATTGCTTCAAACTCTTCAACTTTATCTTCAGGATAATTTTTAATAGTAACTTTAAGAGGTCTTAAAACACCCATAAACCTAGATGATGTTTTGTTTAAATCCTCTCTAACGCAATGCTCAAGGAAATCAATATCAACGATACTATTGACTTTTGCAACACCAATTCTCTTACAAAAAGTTCTAATTGACTGGGGAGAGTACCCTCTTCTTCTCATACCACTGATTGTTGGAAGTCTTGGGTCATCCCAACCGTTAACAAAACCTCCTTGGACTAATTCAAGCAACAATCGTTTACTCATAATTGTATAAGTAAGATTTAGACGTGCAAACTCAATTTGTTGAGGATGATAAACGTCAAGTGCATCAAGAAACCAATCATAAAGAGGTCTGTGATTTTCAAATTCTAAGGTGCATATCGAGTGGGTAATACCTTCAATTGAATCTTCAAGACCATGTGCCCAATCGTACATTGGATATATGCACCATTTATCATCTGATCTATGATGGGATTCATGAAGAATTCTATACATTATAGGGTCACGCATGTTAAGGTTTGGATGAGCCATGTCAATTTTTGCTCTGAGAACCTTTTCACCATCTTTAAACTCACCATTTTTCATTTTTATAAAAAGATCAAGGTTTTCTTCTTTTGATCGTTCCCTATTTGGACTATTAATACCAGGCCTAGTTAATGTCCCACGGTATGCAGAAATTTCTTCAGCTGATAAATCATCAACAAATGCTTTTCCTTTTTTTATTAATTGAACTGCATAATCATACATTTGGTCAAAATAATCTGATGCAAAAAGTAATCTGTCTTCCCAGTCAAATCCAAGCCATCGAACGTCTTCAATAATTGATTTTACATATTCTTCTTCTTCCTTTGCAGGGTTTGTATCATCAAAACGAAGGTTACAAAGACCGTTATACTCTTCTGCTATACCAAAGTTTAGACAAATTGATTTGGCATGACCGATATGAAGATAACCATTAGGTTCTGGAGGAAAACGGGTATGAACACGTCCATCATATTTGTTGGTTTTTAAATCATCATCGATAATTTCTCTGATAAAATCTTTTGATATTTTATCATTTGAATTCATAAATCTCACCAAGTTATTGTTAATCCCTCAATCCTTTAAACCATCAAATAAAGGTTTATTACATGTATTATGATAATTTAAACAAAACAACAAAGAAATTTAAGCATTTCGGATTTTTACTAATTAAACTCAAATCTAATTATTTATTATATGATTGAGAAAAAATATAAAAATTATTATATCTTATTTATGCATACATTTAATGAAAGAGTTGTTAGGTTGAATCAAAATGGATAATAAAACAAAAAACCATAAACATAAAAAAAGTCGAGGATTTTTTTTAAGGATTTTATATAATAAAAAAGGCATTTGGTTTCATCTAGCAGGAATTGCTGCAATTATTTGGTTTATTATACGCGTTGTCCCTAGACCTGACCGTTTAAGATATCCTTGTCAGCAAATTGGTATTTCTGTTGCATTTGGTTATATTGCATTTTGGAGTATAATTTGGACTGCATTGTTTCATGGGATGGCTTTATGGATAAAACAATTAAAGATTAAAACCAGTGTTTTTGCACCCGTTATCTTAGTATGCTTTGTTATGATTTTTTCTGTCTCAAGTAATGTTTTTGCAGAAAACTATGTTATTAAATCATACGATGAAGAAGTAATTATCCCTTGGGATCCAATCCCCAATGAACCAATTGGTACACCCTCTGGTTATAAACCTGGTCGTGTAGTATGGGGGT
This sequence comes from uncultured Thermoplasmatales archaeon, assembly GCA_964346655.1. Classification (GTDB taxonomy): domain Archaea; phylum Thermoplasmatota; class E2; order DHVEG-1; family DHVEG-1; genus CAYFVP01. The sequence continues at coordinate 13,043 of CAYFVP010000157.1, read as the reverse complement.
GGAATCCTGATGCTACAGAAAAAGAACAGACAGGACAATGGTGGAAAAAAGAAAATAATGATCAAGAAGTGATAGATCAATTGTTTGCATCATGTGTAAAAAAATTAGCTGATGTAGATGATGAATTTACTGCATGGGACCTTCTTTTCAAATATTTCAATGTCGAACATGGCCATGGAGAAGTTGGGTATCAAGCCGGCGAAAAAATCGCTATAAAAATTAATTTTAATAACTGTGGGTCATACACTGAGGAAGATAATCATCTAGATGCAAGCCCTTATGTTATCAAGGCACTTCTTAGACAACTTGTAAACATTGTAAATGTTGCTCAAGAAGATATCACAATTTACGATGCATCTCGGAGAATACCAAACTGGTTTTATAATAGAGTCTACTATGAAGAGTTCCCTGCTGATCCTTTAATTCCTGAATTTGCTGATATTCACTATGTCGATGGTTTTGGTGGTGCATCTGGACGTGAAAAGGTTATAGCAAGTAATGAATTTGTGCATTTTGCAGGGGGAACTTGTGCATATCGAACACTTCCAACTTGTGTTATTAATGCCGACTATCTAATCAATATGCCGCTTCTTAAGAGACATCCAATTAAAACTGGTGTAACACTATCAGGAAAAAACTTTTTTGGCACCTGGATGGAAGATGTATATCCAGTTCATCCTTATCATGAGGATTCATTTATTCCTGGATATCCTGCACCACAAACTGATCTATTTGCCCATGCAGATATTGGCGGAAAAGTCGTTTTATACATTGGAGATGGTTTGTATGCTACATGTATTGATCATAGAACCCTTGGTAAATTTCAAATGTATCCATTTAACAATGACTGGACTAATAGCCTATATTTTTCACAAGACCCTGTAGCAATTGATTCAGTAATGTTTGACTTTTTGCATACTGAAGGTACAAATCCAGTCGAGGGATCTCAATTCTACCTTCATCAATCAGCTATTCCAAACGAAAATACCTATGATCCAGAAAATGATGGAACTTTTTTATCAGAAAGTCTCGGTGTTCATGAACATTGGAACAAAGATGAAGATATCTTTTCATCTGAACGCTATGTAGGTCCATCAGAAAATGGTATTGATTATATCTCTTTCATTGGAGGAGAGTTTGAGGCTGATGCAAATGGACCATATTATGGACTTGTTAATGTTCCAGTAGAATTTCATGGTTTTGCATTTAACGGTGTTCCACCATATAGTTGGCATTGGCTTTTTGGTGATGGTGAAACATCTGATGAGCAAAATCCAACCCATACTTACACAAGTGCAAGAAATTTCTCAGTTGTTTTAACTGTGATTGATAATGAATCTGAAAATGTAGAAGATATCACTTGGGCTTTAATATACGATCAGTTTCCACCAGATCCACCAATAATAAATGGTCCAAAGAAGGGAAAAGTTGGTGAGGAGCAAACCTATTGTATACCCAGTATAGTTGATCCTGAAGGAGATGAAATGTTGGTACTCTGGGATTGGGATGATGGAACAATTACTGATTGGCAAGGACCTTACGCTTCAGGTGAAAAAGTATGCGATTCTCATACTTGGAATGAAAAGGGAGATTATATCATTAAAGCAAAATTAAAAGATGAACATGGTGCAGAAAGCGAATGGGGAATATTAGAGGTGTCAATGCCAAGAACCAAATTATCAAACAACTTACCATTATTAGTTTTGTTTGAACGATTCAAAAGTATGTTTCCGATAATCAGATTGTTATTATAAAATTCCGGCTTAAAAGAATTAGAACAAAATCTATTGTTAAATATTGAAAATCTTTTTACTTTTAACTTGTTTAAATATCTCTAAATAAGAGTATCTGGTTTTCCGTAGAAAGCCCAAGGCGTCAATAGGTTTCAACTATCGAAAATCCTTTTCCCAGATCCTAAGATTATATATTTTATATCTTTAAAATTACTTAAATTCATTTTATTTATTTGTATTTAATTTAATAAAAAGACATAATTTTGTGACTTTGTTCAAGTATTTAGAAATAAATTTTATATTTTAATATTACATTTAATCTATAATTTAAGAAAAAAGGGAGAAGAAAATATGAAGAAATTATGTGGATTATTAATTTGTATGTTGTTGATTCTAGCAGTTCAACCAATTAAGGGAGTAAATAATAATATTGTACAAACCAGTGATCTTAATTTTTATGAGAAGGAGAATGTTGACTGGGTTTTGATGTTTTATCAGAACGGAGATAACAAGCTATCTTCTTATATTGGTATTTGTCTTGATCTTATTGAAAAAGTTGGGGCAACTGATGATGTGAAAGTCGCGGTTCTTATAGATAAAAAACCAATAAATGATACAACATTATATTATTATGAAGGAAAAACTGCTGTTAAACAAGATTGGCCTGCAGAATCAGATATGAGCGACCCTGAAACAATAGTTCAATTTGCAGAAAAGGTCATGAATGATTATCCTTCAGATCACTATTTTTTTGAAATTACTGCAAATAAGGGTAGTGGTTGGCAAGGGGTATGCTATGATGAACATGGTGATGAAATCATGATTACCATGCCAGAAATCCATGATGCTCTTGATACAGTGACAGATAATGGTTGTTTTAAATTAGATGTAATATTGATCCAATCATGTCTTGCAGGAAACCATGAGTTTCGATATCAAGTTTCTCAATTCTGTGATTATTTTGTTAGCTATGCTGATTGTGGTTTAGTAGGAGATATTCCATTTGATAGTATTTTGGCTGATGTTGTAGCAAACCCCTCAATGAGCGGCGAAGAATTTGCAATAAATATTGTTGATCATTTTGTCCCTCAACATATACAAGAAATTTATCAGGCAATGGGCGCAACTGATTCAACTAAACTCGATGATCTTTCAATGTCTATTGATGAACTTGCTGATTGGTTCCTTGATAATATTGATACTTATAAAAGTGATATACAAACTGCTTTAGAAGAAACAAGAAGATATGGTCTTCAATTTTATATCGACTATTTTGTTGATCTTAAAGATTTTTTAGAGAATCTTAATATTTCTAATTCTGATTATTTAGAAATAAAAAATTCAATTTTAAATAACATCGAAGATTCTGTAATTGCTTGTGTCACATTAGAAGGATATCCGTCTTGTGGTTTTAATTTCTATTTCCCTGATAATAAAAATGATTATAACAATGCTCTTAGGTATGATCACGCATTGCCATCTCCTTATGAGGAAACTCTTTTTGCATTAAATACAAATTGGGATGAATTTCTTAAAACTTATTTAGATCTTTCAGATAATACTCCACCAGATATCCCCACAATTAATGGCCCTGATGAGGGCGTTCCAAATGAGGAATATGAATTTACATTATCTGCAGATGATTTGCAAGGTGATAATGTTTGTTTTTATATTGATTGGGGTGATGGAACATTCGAATGGACAGATCTAGATTCAGCAGGGGAAGAAATAATAGTTAAACATATTTGGGAATCAAAAAAATCCTATGAGATAAAAGTAAAATCTATTGATCAATTTTGTGCTAAAGGCGAATGGGGTAAATTAGAAATTAACATACCTCGTATAAAAACAGCAAATGATAATCTATTAATGTGTCTATTTTATCGCTTCATCAATAGTTTTCCGATACTAAAAATTCTAATGCAACGACTAATATAAATAAACAACAACTTTTTTTTACCACATATATCACATATATTCCTTGGATTAATTATTACACTCCTTTATTTAAAAAAAATTATATTATCCTATACAACCACAACAAATACCATTTTTTAAATCAATTCCAAATGTAGGTTTATTACATCTTAAACATTTTTGTAAAGGATAATCAGAAGTAGAATTACCATTATCAAAAATTGATAGTATACCTCTTCCAACATATTTCTCAGAAACATTTTCACTAAAGGATGTTGGATTATCTGGCGTTCTTTCACACATTAAAAACCTAATAAACGAGGGTCCTTCCTCTAAAACAATAGCAGTACGAACAATTGAATTGAAAGTGAAAAAAATATTTCTTACCCTCATAAAAATATTTTTTGAAAGCTCATTTACCTTAAAATTTCCTACAGTTAATATTCTACTATGTCCAAAAAATAAAAGTTTGGTTTTTCCAAGTATCTGTTGAACACGACCTGGTCTGCATCTTTCTAATACCAAAGCCATTGCATCTATTTTCTTCTCCCCAAGTTTATATTCCTCTGCTCCTAATTTTTCTAATGCATTTGGAAAAATTTCTTCCATTAATCTAATCTCATTTAATCCTTTTTCCAAATAATCTAAGTGTGTATCATTCACACCAAGAATTGTTCGTAATTCATCCTCTTCAAAAACTGAAAAATTTACATCAGGTCTTCTACACGATAATTGAAACAAGCCTTTGCTTCCAAACGCCATTGCTCTTGCAAATTTCCCAAATGGATTATTTTTAATTTCAGGATTCTCTTTTATAGTTTTATCAATAAATTCTAAACCAGCATCTGGATCAATTTCACACATATTCACAATCTCTGCCATTATATTTTCTGTCTCTCCTTCAGATAAAATATTTAAAACTGGTGGACTATATTTTTCGTTATTATTTTTAAAATCAATATTACTATTAAAATTATCTAAAACCTCTGTTTGTATTTTTTTACCACAATAAATGCAAAATTTTGCTGAGTATATTAACCTTGATCCACAAGAAGCACAAAATTTTTGCATCTTTCCATCCTTATTATTTAGATATTGGAACAATTAATCTTTTATAAATCCTATCGAAAAATCAAAAAAAACCCAAATACCTCTGTTTTGAGTAGAAACTCTCCGAGAAAGGAGTACAGCCCCGACCAAGATTTGTGATTCGGTTCTTAGATTAATTCCAATAGAAACAGTTTAAAAAAAAGGTTGTTTTCGGATTTTTGTAAAACTTACTAAAGCCCTTTTTTCTTTTTTAGTAAATGTTGTTATGAACTTAATATAAAAAATAAATATATTTTCCTTATAAATTTTACAACTAATATGAATAAAGTTTATATCTAAATAGTATATTATAATTTGATACCCTGGGGAGGTTATAATGAAAGCTAAATTTGTTGGAATTTTTGTTTGTATGCTATTGATTGTTACACCAATAATATCTACGGCTCAGAATATAAAAATTATTAACACAAATATGAAAAAACTCGTTTTTAATGATGACGAAATTGACCAAGAACAGACAATAGATGAAATTGGAGTTCTTGTATCATCTGTTGCAGATATGGCACAATCTTTTAAACCTACTCTGGAGAAATTAACAAGAGTGAAAGTAAAAATAGAGAAAGTCTGCTACCCTTCTGATGGTATTACTCTTTCTATTAGAAAACCTATATATGGTGATGATTTAACATGGGTCATGAAATCAGAAGCTGAGATACCAGATGGTATTTCATGGGTAGAATTTGATTTCCCAGATATTTTCGTTACTCCAGGACAAACATACTATATTGTTTTGTGTTCGGAGGCTGGTGTTATAGATGATTATTGGCAATGGCGATCAGGTGATCTTAATAATAATTATTATCCTGATGGTAAGGCTTGGTGGAATAATTTTGGCGTCTGGGAGGAAAGAGATCCTGAGCATGATTTCTGCTTTAAAACATATGGTTATAAACCAGAAGGACCTACAATCTTAGATATTACTATTACAGGCGTTCCAGATGAAAATAATCCAACCACAAATGATCCTTCAACTAAGCTTGATGAACGTGTAAAATTTGAAGCAACAATCGATATCCCACCAGGTTATGAATTAGTAAAAACTTGTTGGTCAGGTGATATAATTCCTGGTTATGGCAACCCATATTATTATGTCGCTGCACCAGGTACACATGGTAATAAATTGGCTGTTTGTACAATTTTATTTAAAGAAATATCAGGAAGTGAAACAGATACAGATACACTTGGTGAATCGTTTAAGTTATTTTTCAATAAAAATGGAGATGAAGATAATAATGAAGAACCAAATTGGTTTGAATACTGGGCTTTAGATGAAGCTGTCCCTGATATTGATCAAGCATATTTTGATTCAACCAGAGAAGGTGGTTACGGTTATACCTCAGAAGGAAAAGTTTATATTACTCAAAAGGCCTCAGGTCAGCACTACTTTGCTCCAATTGTACTTAACACCTACTTTGGTGTAGAGAGCTTTGGTGGACCTACAGTAAAGGGGATCGATTGTACTGCTGAGGTTATCGCCCATGAAGCATATCATAATTGGGTTGATGATCAATGGAAAGAAGGCGGGCCTTTTCATGGGGAAACTGATTCAGATAAAGATATGCCCTCAGATGGTTGTAATGACAAACTCCCAGATTTTTATGAAACTGATACCTCTCACACACGGAATGATCATTGTGACACCTATGACCTTGAAACTAAAAAAAGTTCAGTTTATGCTATTTACGGAGATCAAGAATATATGGCCATGAGAGCAGGTGATATAAAAAAAGGAATACCAGAGAATGATTGGGCTAATCCTGGGAAACAAACTAATCCGCCATATTTTATTTCTTCATCAACTGAAGCATATGTTCCTGTGGATGCCATGTTTACAGGCTCTTATTCTGACCAAGGAGTTGATGTTGATAGTGATGGAGACTATGATTACCTAGAGGTAACTGCAGAAATAAAAGTAATCTCTGGTGGAATGTTTAATATTATTGGTGAATTATATGATACAACATCGAATAAGATCACCTATATTAATAAACCTATTTATCTTCAGCAAGGTATTCAAACTATTATGTTAGAATTTGATGGTCTTACCATTCGTGAATATGGGGAAAATGGACCATATGTGGTTACTTTCTTACTTGATAATGACTTTGGAAATGAGATTGATTATCAATATAATGCTCATTTTACAAAATCCTATAAATATACAGATTTTGAGAAACGTGATGCAATATTTACTAATAGTTACTCTGATACTGGAGTTGATACTGATAATGATGGTTTATATAATTATTTAGTAGTTGATATTCAAATAGATGTTGAAAAAGCTGGGAAATATACAATTGAAGGATGGCTTTATGATAATAATGAGTGTAACATCGTATTTACGAAAAAAAATGACTACTTAGATTTGGGAAGTAATATAATTTCACTAGAATTCCTGGGTGAAACAATAAGTAGACATATGGAAAATGGACCCTATACTCTTAAATATCTCAGTCTTACAACAAAAGATACCAGATGTGATTTCAGACATATTGCATATAAGACATCCTCATATAATTATAACCAGTTTCAATCACAGGATATTACTAATCCACCTAATAAGCCTGAAATACCAAATGGTCCTGCTAGTGGTAAAGCAGGTACTAAATATACATATAAAACAAGTAATACGGATCCAGATGGAGATGATTTATGGTACCAATTTAACTGGGATGATGGTTCATATGATAAATGGATTGGTCCCTTCCCTTCGGGGGAAACTGTGACAGCTAAATATTCATGGGACCAAGAAAGGATTTATAATGTCAGAGTTAGAGCAAGGGATATATTTGGTGTTATGAGCATCTGGTCAGATCCATTAAAAGTTAATATTCCTCGAAGCAAAGCAACTACTAGTTCTTTCTGGTTAAGAATTATAGATAGTTTTCCGATGCTACAAAAAATTATTCTATATTTAATAGATTAATTTTTTAGGGGCAAAATAACGATTTTAGGTGTAAAATGGAATTTAGATACAAAGCCTTTTATTAGAAATATTTATTTATAAATAACTGATTCAATTTTTGGGAGGTAAAAATGAAAGGAAAAATATTTTGTATTTTAGGAAGTATGCTGTTGATATTTGCAACAAACATGACTCTTGCTGACTGGGAAGTAGGTGACGGGCATATAATGCATCATCCTCAACTACCTGATCCATATGGTTTGGATGTAGATTTCCATGATTGGTGGCTAGCTGATGATTGGTATACAGGTTTTGCTCATGAGGTTAATGACATTCACTTTTGGTACTCATGGAAAGATGATGTAGTCCAGGATATTCCATGGATTCGTGTTGGTATCTGGTCAAATAATATGGGGCCACCTTCAACACCTTTGGAACAGTTATGGTATAGAGAATTTACTGAAGATGAGTTTATCATCGCAGGTCCATTTGGAGGAGGTTCCCAAGGCTGGTATCATCCACCAGACATTTATACTCCAAATGATCATGAAGATTATTATCAGATAAATATCATAAATATACCTGATCCTTTTGTACAACAAGCAGGTGAGACATACTGGCTTGTTATACAGATGCCATATTATCCAAATCCAGGGATAGGATGGAAAAGCACTTTAGACCATTTCCAGGATAACGCGGTTTTTGGTACCCCCACTACAGGCTGGGAACCTCTTTGGGATCCAAGGAATCCAGGTGAGGAAATTCATTTTGCGTTTGTAATTACTGGTGAAGAACCACGACCAAGAGTTGCTTGTGAAGGAGCTGTAGATTGGTTACGTGTAAATCCAGAAGATTATGTCCATGAAACATTTGGCGTTGCTAATGATGGTGATACTGGTTCATTACTCAACTGGCATATTGATGGTTATCCAACATGGGGGACTGATTGGACATTTAATCCTTCTAGTGGTTCAAATTTAGTTGCAGGAGATACGGTTACTATAACTGTTTCATGTTATGCACCAAGCGAACCTAATGAGCAATTTAGTGGTTTAATATATGTATATAACTCTGACGATTCTACAGACTATTGTATAGTTCAAGTAACTTGTACAACACCAAGAAATAGAGCTTTAGATAACTCATTTTTAATACAAATATTTGAGAAATTTATACAAACATTCCCAATTTTAAAATATCTCTTTTGGGCTTAAATTCAAGCCCTTTTTTTATTCTTAATAATCTTGAGAAACATCGTGATTCAAAAAAAAAAATTCTTTTCTTGGTTCATTCAAAAAAAAAGATAACAGATAGATATACCCAGTTATCTGATAAATATTATAATCTTTATCTATATAATTGGTTCTGGGGTATCCTCAAAAACAAAAATCATTATCGATTATGTTAAATACATTTTCTAAATGATATAAGCATTTTTAATTTATCTTCATTTTTATTTATCTACTATTAAAACAATAGGTGTAAATATGGATTTATAATACTTATATTGTGCACCCTAAATTAGGAAGTGATAGTATGGCATATATAGAGATTAAAACGATTCATGGAAAGAAGTATAAATATCTTAGAAAAAGCATAAGGGAAAGGGATAAAGTACGTCATATTACCCTTAAATGCTTAGGACCAGTAAATCCAATATACAGGACTGGAAGGGCTCGTAAGACAAATGCATCAATTTATGTCAGACTTTTGAAACAAGATGAAATCAACATGTTGAAGAAAGCTATGCGGTCAAGTGATGGCTTCAAGAGAGATAGAGCAAGAATCCTTCTCTTATCGTCTAAAAGATACTTTGCGAGGCAGATAGCAGAGAAAATTGGTTGCGAATCACGAAAGGTAAGGAATGCAATCAAAGCATTCAATACAAAGGGTTTGAAAGCATTACAAAGAGGTAAACCGAAAGGAGCAGAACCAAAGTTTACAAAAGAGCAGAAAGCAAAGATGTTGATGGTTGCATCAACAGAACCAAAGAAATTGGGCATACATTTTACCACATGGAGTCTACCCAAGCTCAAGAAGTATTTCATAGAAAAAGAGATTATAGATTCAATTTCAATTGAAACCATTCGACGTGTACTGAAAGCTGAAGGAATAAAACCGAGGAAGAGCAGAAGAAAACAATACAGTAATGATCCTGAATTCGATAAAAAAAAACTATGGATAGACAGTTTAAAAGAAGAGCCACCATCGAACAGTGTTGTATTATCCTTCGATGAAAAAGGAAGAACACCAGTTAAACAGTACGCTGGAGTAAAATAGACTGGTGATAAACACAACCATATTCCCTATACACAAAAGGTAAAAGGTATATTTGATATCTTTGCGGCACAGAACATCCACAGTGGGAAAAGACATCATCGGTTCTACTCATGGAAAAAACTCATTCATCGTCATCGATTTCACAGACTGGCTCCTTTACACTGTTTATCCGGATAAGGACATATACCTCATTCATGATCTTTGGAGTGCTCACCGTTCAAATGCATTCCTTGCTTATGCAGATCTGCAACCACGGTTGCATCTCGTTCCTCTTCCCACTTGTTCTTCTTGGATGAATCCTATAGAACGAGATTTTGCACATATTCAACGTGATGTTTTGGATAATAGTGATTTTTCCTGTCCAAAGGAGGCTATGGAAATGATTTCTACGTATATTGAAAAAGAGCTTAATTCAAATTGAAGGTGTATTTAACGAAAAATATGGTTTTTGTTTTTACTAATAAAATAATGCAGGGGACGAGATGTTGACTCGGTTTTAATGATAAAAAATTTCACATTCTTCTGTAGATTATTGCGATATCGGTCATAAGAAAAGTGACTACGTTAAAATCGTAATCTGTTAATGGTGGGAGGTTTACTTTATTTCTTCAAATTTACCTGTCTCTTTGTTTTTTCTAACATTATCCCAATTAAAATATTTGCCGTTCATAGAAATGTAAACACCATATGGTAAAGTTTGAGCAAATGCCAAAGAACTTCCCAAATTGAATATTCCATCAGAACTATCAAATTTGTATGGTATCATCGCACCAGTTAAAACGATTGTTTTATCTTTCATAGAATTGGCGAGAACTTTGGCGGTTTCTATCATTGTATCGGTGCCATGGCTAATCAGAATTTTATCTTCTTTTGTTTTTTTACAGTTTTCAAGAATAATCTTCCTATCCTCGTCAGTCATTTCTAAGCTATCCTTTACCCTTAAAGTTTTAATGTCGACTTTTAATTTACAACGACCCATTTTTAGAATTTCGGATAGGTGAGTTTTATTAAAAAAAAGTATTCCTTTGATTTCATCATACTCTTTATCGAAAGTGCCACCAGTTACAAAGATTTTAATTGTCATATTCTAGACAGATTTCACAACTTGTTTCCAAAACCTATAGTCCATGGATGCTATTTGTCTTGGTGTATATTCTTTCCCACGAATTATTAAAAAGACTTCATCTGCTTTTCCTTCTTTTTCGAATTTTTCTAACCATATTTCTGGTTTTAATTCCATCAGGTATCACCTCAAAGTATACTCCTTAATAAAAAAGAGAAAAATTTTTTCTGCCTACTTTTTCCACACTTTGAAAAGATTCGCCTTTCTTCTATTTCTACTGCTATTATGGATAAACCCCCCTGATTTCTAGTGCCTCTGCAACCTTTTTCAATGCCAGTATGTATGCGGCTTCCCTCATGTCGACTTTCTTTTCCTTAGATACTTCCAGCACGTTGTTGAAGGCATTGACCATTATTTCTCTCAATTTCACATTGACGTCTCTTTCAATCCAGCAAAGTTGTTGGAGACTCTGAATCCATTCAAAATATGAAACCACAACCCCGCCAGCATTAGAAAGAATATCTGGTATTAGAAATACCTTCTTTTCAAACAATATTTTGTCTGCTTTAGGGGTAGTCGGTCCATTTGCCCCTTCAGCAACTATTTTAGCTTTGATATTATCTGCATTATCCTCAGTTATCTGGTTTTCCAGTGCCGCTGGAATAAGCACATCGCATTCCAATTCCAGTAGATCCATTCCATTTATTTTCTCAGTGTCTTCAAAATCTAGGACACTACCAGTTCTTTTTTTATATTCAACTAATTTATCGATGTCCAGCCCCTCAGGGTTTAATACTCCGCCTTTAGAATCGCTTATAGCAATTACTTTTGCTCCTTTACGTCGTAATAAATTTGCAGAAACTGATCCGACATTACCAAAGCCTTGGACAGCAACCGTTGCACTATCAATTCTATATCCTGTTCCTTCATCTCCATCATTTTTTTTTTCAGCCTTGATCCTCTTATGCCATTGATTAGGCGCCAAAACCTTATAATCCAAATGTTTTAGTGCTTCCCGAACAGTAAACATAACACCACGTCCAGTTGCCTCAGCCCTCCCCTGTGAGCCACCGATGCTCAGAGGCTTTCCTGTTACGACTGCTGGCACAGAATATCCTTTGTTCATACTATAGGTATCCATAATCCAAGCCATTGTCTGCGGATTCGTGTAAACATCTGGAGCAGGTATGTCCCTTTCTGGTCCGATAATAATTGATATCTCAGAAGTATACCTCCTCGTAAGACGCTCCAATTCGCCTTGAGACATTTCCTTTGGATTGCATATTACTCCACCTTTTGCTCCGCTATATGGTATTCCTACCACCGCTGTTTTCATGGTCATCCAAATTGCTAAAGCACGAACCTCATCCAATGTAACATCTGGATGGTATCTTATACCACCTTTACATGGTCCTCTTGCCATGCTATGCTGAACTCTGTATCCAGTAAATATCCTCGTAGTTCCATCATCCATCTTCACAGGAAAGTTTACCGTTAATTCCCTAACTGGTTTCTTTAACCATTCCACCATTGTATCATCTATCCCTGCTTTTCTGGCAGCTATTTCAATCTGTTGTTTTGCAATTTCATAAGGATTCTTTTCCATTTTTATATCTCCATATTGGAACCGTCTTTTCTTCATCGTCTTCACACAATCTTATCGTAAAATCTAAATAATGACTCAAAAGAGAAATTTCTTCTTTTATTTCAACACCATGCGAAAACAAATCAATATTCACAAGAGCCTTTGAAGACTCTTCCATAAGACTCTTTACAACATTCTTAAAATGTTTGAGTTCCTCTTCAGGCGTTAATTTTTTACCTGTTGCTAAAGCATCATCTGACTTTTTTGTATTTAACTTATTTTTTTCTTCATCTACTTTCGCCTTCATTCTCATCTATCCTTAAGACACCTAGACCTCATCTTTTGTTTTAGTCCCTTCTTTGTTCTTCGTAACCACATTCTGGACATCTTACATGCATCGTCCGATCTCTGTAGCCAATTTTTTCCATTTCTACTAGCACCCCGCATCTA
>CAYFVP010000156.1:0-3448 GCA_964346655.1 uncultured Thermoplasmatales archaeon | reverse complement strand
AGCATCAATACAAAATTGTTTAGGATTGTCTGTTACTTTACATATTTCGTTATATAATTCTTTTGTAATTTCAATTTCTATTGTGTTATCCATCTCTGTCCTTACCCCCATTTTTAATATACAGATTTGTTAATAATATTAAATGTGTATATTGTTAATAAACTTTTTTATTATCAGAAAATTATTTTTCATGTTTTCATTATTTTTTTGATTCATTTATCGCTTATTATTTCTTTTATCTTTATCCACCACTTGCCTCCCTTAAATAAAAGAGAAGATAATTAATTTTATTGATATAAAAAGATTCTATAAGTTTATTGAATGTATTTTTTATTTCGTTCATCTTTCCTCTACCAACCCTATGCAAATGCACATCGGATAAGGATATTTAAAACCCAATGTTGATTTTTTCCTACATAAGTAAAAAATCATATGTTTTTTTAGAATATTTAAGGAAAAAGGTGGGGGTTCACCGAAAGTAAAAAAAACTAAGAAAAAGATAACATATAACCATGTATGAGGAATTAATATTCTATTTTGTAATAGGCGCTATTATCTTTGTGATGATCTATTATGATGCGAAATATCGTGCTTTTAAACAATATCCGATACTATGGGCATTAATGGGATTGATATTGCCTCCGTTGATTATTTTGTATTATTTGAATCGTAAACCTAAAATCAAAGATTAGGAGTTATAAACCAGATAAAACGTAATTTCTTTGCTTTGGAATGTTTTAAAACCTGGATGAAACAGTTAAATATCATTACTAGACTTATTACACCTATTATATGAATAAGGAAATCTATGATATTATGAATGTTTTTAATGAAACAAATGAAACTGCTGATGAAACATATGATTAGTTGAGATATAAATAGTTTATATTTTAAAAGATAATAATTCATAAATGTATATCAAGTAACCTAATTATAAAACTTTTTAATCTCCCTCCCCCATATATAATAACTAATTATTTATTTTAATAATCAAAATTTATCAAAAATTTAGATAAAGAAAATAACAAAAAAATATCAGAGTTTCTCCAAAAGAATATCAAGATCATCAGGTTTATTTTTATCCACAGCTTCAAAAACAAGATCATTAGGAATAAAACCTGGAAAAAGAATTTTGCCGAATTTACCAAACCAACTAACAAAACCTTGACCAACTTCAAGAGCATTAACAGCCTGTTGATAGATCTCACTAGTGCCATCAACCATCGCACCAGGTAGATAAGTATAACACATAAATTTAGGTCTAACTCTCCAATCTATACTGCTTTTATCCTGAGTATTACAAAAAAGACTAACAAGACCCTTGCGGATATTTTTAATATTTCTACCAAGTGCACCAATGAGTTTATAATAAATACCACTTTCATTAATCGGTGCTATATCCTCATATTCATCAATGAAAATACTTTGCCATCCAGCTTGTCTACGGAAAAAATTAATAAGTTTGATATAACCAATTATTTCATCTTTAACATATACCACATTTAGTTGCTGTGGTGAAATCATTTTTTCCAGTTGATAATAATCCTTAAAAAAAATAACATCAATATTAAGTATTTCATTAGTAGATATATCTCTAAATTCCAAATCTGTTCCTTCTTCTGCAAATATCTCCCAGTTTTTCAAACGATTAAACATACATGGACTTTGATAGCTATCTCTCCAGATTATTATCTCATCAGGGTTTTCTTCCATAATACGACAAGCATAACTAAGCATAAGACTTGTTTTACCTGTTCCCTGTGGACCAAGTATCTCATCAGCGCATCCTCCTTGATCTGTTCTACGACTCATAATAACTTGCGTATCAATAAAATTACCCATTTGCTCTGTCATATCTTGTAATTTAAGTTTTTTTACAATTTCATTTGGTGAATCTATCGACATCTTTTGGTCCAACATAATAACCTCCTCCACTACTAGATATTTGACCAAGTCCTATACCACTATCTTGAATAACCTGCATTATTTTTTCATAACGCAAATAATTAAAATCCTGTTGTATAAAATAAAACTCATTATCTTTATTTTTATCTACCTTAGCTTCAAAAGGATTATTATCGATCCATTCCATTAGTTTTAATTGACACATCGGATACCATTCTTTTTCTTCCCATTCTTTATAATTTTTTTTAATAGCCTTTTCACCATCTTCTTCAATATTTACAAGGCTATTAACCCAATCATCTATAATTCTAACACGTAACTCAGGATAATTTATACTATGAAGATAAGCAATAGCACATTCATACCAAAGATTCTGAAGTGCAATATAATCCTTTTTACTCTTCGGCATAACCCTTAGTAACTTTTATAAAATTAATGATTTTACTAAACACTGTCTCCCAATTATCCTGCTCAAGACGTATAAGTTCCTCGCTAAGACGTTTTTTAATACCTTCGATACCTATGAATATATCCATTTCTTTTTTAATTTCCACAACGTTTCTAATGTCTTTAAGAGCAACATCCCAAAGTTCTTTTGATTTCTCCTTGCGTTTCTTCTCAATTTGCAAAATCTCATTATGTAAACTAGTATCCTTCAATATCTTCAATAACATGATTTTATTAGCTTCAAGTTTTTCTACATCCCCCTCACGGTAATCATTTATAAAAAACTCTACCATCTGAGGAAGATGCACTTCGGTATTATATATCATATTTCTATATCACCTTACCTATTTTAGGAAGTAAAAAAATCAATACCAATATCGCAATGACAATACCAACCATCAACAACAAAATCCAACCGAAATTCATAGGCATAATACGTTTCTTCTTCTCATATTTTTTAAGCTGCTCCAAGTTAGCACCAAGAAACAAACGACAAAGTTTATCCGTAGTGAAAATACTACGATTCCAAATGTTATCCTTCAAAATAGCATTAATATTAACATCACGGACACCAAAAACTTTAACATTCTCCTTATCTTTTTTAACTTTTTGATTCTTAATGGTTTTAATAAACATACGGTTATCACGTACACGTTTTAAAGCCTCTGGTTTACCTTCAAGTATTTTATCGATTTTATCCTCAATTTTAAACTCACCCATCTTTTTTTATTTCCTCCTTTTCAATTGTTTCTAAAGGTAAATTATCAATTATCTCTTTAATATCATCACCAGGTAGTTTATCAAGAGCTTCTGTTTCATACAGATCCACATCCAGATCATAGGATTCATGTCCTACAAAACCATGATTACCGTTAATGAAACGAATAGGATATTTACCACGGTTAATTACACTAGCTTCTTTTCTATAACGAATAAACTCACGTTTACCCAATGGACCTTTTCTAACTCGGAAAAAATCAATATTTCCACTGAAATCAAAAAGAACGCAATTCTCAAAACCACTAGGACAAGGATCAATAATTACATCCACATGGTTATGTTTAATCTGATAACCAATAATAAGATCACCGAGGAA
>CAYFVP010000155.1:0-23398 GCA_964346655.1 uncultured Thermoplasmatales archaeon | reverse complement strand
TTAATTAAATATAATTTTTAAATATATCGTATTATTTTATAACAAAATAAGTAATAAATGTTACTAATAAATGTACATTAATGTACAATATTGTGCTTCGAAATAATAAACTCAATTTTTAATTTTTAACTCAAAATTATTTATTGTGCAAAACCTGCACAATAGGCTTGCATGTAAAATACCCATTTTTATAGAATTTACGTGCAAGTTGATGATTTTACGTGCAGAACAGGATTGTGTGTAATACAAAGTTGGGAAATAAAAGTTGGGAATTTAAAGTTGATACATACTTAATATTTAATTGGAGAGTAAAAATTAAATATACATAGGAATTTTTTATTGCGATAATTGTTAGTGTAATCAGATTCTCCTTCAGAATATACTTCACAATTAAATTCAAAGATACTGAAAAAACTAAATGGAGGAGAGCCGACAAAAATTTCACATAATCTACCAGGTTCTAGTGTGTTAAAATGCCAAAATATTTCCTCGGTTTTACGATATATGCGAAAAAAAATAAAATGTTGGTATATAACAGCTTTTGCAGTTATATTTCTAACATATTTATCACCAATATTTCTAACCGTTAACCTAATTGTATTACCTCCTAAATGAGTATATATATCCACATCAGTAATAATAAGGTCTGGCTGTCCAATGTTGGTGACTAATTCTTTTTGTGTATTATCTACTATTTTTTTATTTTTGATGCATACAGCATCTACTGAAAAACATATTTGAAAAACTGAGGTCATCAATAGACTTACCATTATGAAAGCCAATAATACTTTCTTCATTTTACTTTTTCCTCCATACTCTTTAATAATCTTAGTTTAAAACATCATATAAATATTGGCAATTAATGTACATTTGTGTACAATTTTATACTTTTAATTACTTTACTTTTAGATCCCCACCCAACTTTCGTTAATTGCCAAATTACTAGAAAATTACAAATATTGAATCTATAAGGAGAAAACGACAAATAATTAATGTGCAGAAATCGGAATTTACAGGCAGAATAATAAATTTTGAATAATTAAAAAATTTAGTATTTTTTGTAGTATTGGAAAGCGCTCTAAAAAACTCAATAATAAAATATTTTCTAATATTTTATTTACTTTATAGATACCTTTAGTTAATATATTACATACAAAATTGTTTTTAGTCCTACTTTTTTGATATGTTAACCTTTGATCCAGACTCCAACCAGAATCATAACGTTTAAAGATATAAGAAGCTCCCTTTCCCCAAGGTGCTCCTATACATACATAGTCACCATCAATTGAAACAGACCAACCAAACTCGGAATTTTCATCTATATCTAACGGTAGTAATTTATCATCAAATTCCCAATTTGATTCAATATTTCTATAGATATATGCCGAACCATTATGGTCATCATCACCATAAGCTCCAACTACAATATAATCACCATCAACTGCAACAGACCAACCAAAAGAATCTTCTTCTTCACCATCAAAGGGAACAAGTTTAGCATCTTCAACCCAATACGAATCTGAACGCTTAAAAACATATGCAACACCAGTTTCATTATCTTTTCCACTAGCTCCAACAACAGCATAATTACCATCCAGCGAAACACTTGAACCAAAAAAATCAAAACTAACAATATCAGAAACATTTAATATTTGTATCTCTTCCCACAAGCCACCATTATATTTGAATATATAAGCTAAACCAGGCGCATTTATATTACCGATTGAACTAATAATTGCATAATCATAATTAATAGAAACAGCAAAACCAAATCCATCTTTTGGTTTACCATTAGAAGCAGTTAATTTTTGTATTTCGTCCCATGTATTACCATTACGTTTAAAAACATAAGCTGAACCAGTTTCTATTCCAAATTCATTAACCCCCCCTGGAGCTCCAACAAGTGCATAATCACCACATATAGATACACCATTCCAAAACCCAATATTATACCCAGGTTTAGCATCTGATGGAAGTAGTTTAGCTTTTTTAAACCATCTACTTCCGTCACGTTCAAAAATATATGCTTCACCAGTACCATTATTTTTTATTGGTGCACTTACAATTGCATAATCATTATTAATACAAACTGAGCCTCCAAACCATTCAAATGGAGAAAAAATAGAATTTCGTATCTTAGCTGTCTTTATCCATTTACTTCCTATTTTACTAAAAATATGTGCTGAACCAGTATCAAAGTTATCCCCCACCTCACCAACAATAGCGTTTTTTCCAGAGATAGAAACAGCAAAGCCAAATAATTCCCAAGCACCTAATGTCCTTGAATCATCTGAGATAATATTTATGTTTTCTCTTTTACTTTTTAATTTTTTATTTAAATAATTTATAAATATTTTATATTTTTCTTTTTCTATATTGAAATTGTTATTTTTCTTTAAAATTAATTTTTCATCTTGATAATATGAATTAACATTAATTTTTGATTGGTATGTACACGTTTTACTAATATTTTTATAAATCTTACCATTAATAATTGGTATAATATTTAATCCAAAAACTATAACTATCAATAAAAAAACTATTATTTTTTTGTATAATTTTTTATGCATAATATTACCTCCATTATTGAAATTATTTTAATTATTTAACAAATGATTATTAAGAGAATTTAAATTAAAAATCTTATATTTGTCTATTATATCAAGATTTATTGGATGAACACCTGAACGAGCAATAGGTGGTTCTGTACCGATATGGACTTTACGGGCACATCCTATAAAGTAGGTTTCATTTGTTTCCCGTTCAATTTTTAATCCGTTAAAACCAACAACTCCAGAATAAAATCTGATAATTGTAGTAATAATAAATAAGGTTAATTCAGATATATAACCATATAAATAACCCGAGATATTTTTTTTACCATATAAACCATCAGTAGAAATCCATCCAAATGAAGGAACAGGAGATGTATCCGAGAAGTCCGTTATTCCTACACAAATTTCACTACCTATAGCTAAACGTCTTTTTAATTGTGCATTCATCAATTTATAAATTACCAAAGAAAAAACCATAACCCACATCATAATTATTTGTTCATTAATTAACCAAGGAAATATCTCTGAAATCATTTCTCCTACCTCCCATACTTTCAACATCATATTATGCAAACCAATAATTGCTGGCGAAAAAATAAAAGTAGTATCTAACTCCCCTGAAATATAACAATTTTCATTAGTTATACTGTCATTGTCTAGGTTTTCATTTAACCCAGATTTTTTTTCATAACTACATACATTGTCATAATTATTTTTTATAAGTTTTTGTATTTCGTTAATAGATATATGATTAGGTAACAATCCTAAATTATGAAATGATATAATTGCTTGATCGAAAATCGAGATTGTATCTTCAATATTTTTAGAATTTTCTAAATCGTTTTTAATATCATTGATAATATTATCTAATTTGTTAACTTGATCAAGTGTTAACATCACCTTGTGCTTCTCCATTTCATTGCTTTTATAAAAACTAACAGAAATTTCAACCAATTCATCATTAACAGATTCAATATCAGATCCTAGAGTTGATGAATTAAAAGATGATTTAGTATCAACACCTAGAGCAGGATGTATACCACTTCCAATAAATACTACAACTATGATTAATGAAATGATTTGACTTAACAGGTTTCTCTGCATAAACCGCCCTCTTGTTACAAAATATAAATCAAATAATTAGTATTTAATACTTCCATCCTATTATTTCGTTAATTGCCGAAGTATTAGAAAAGTAACATTTTTTGGATTTATAAGGAGAAAACCTCAATTAATTATTGTGCAAAAAGCTTATATAATGTGCAAAGCGAATAAAAAATGGAAAAATTTATTAATTAAATCAATTAAGAATAATATTAGGTTCTGTGTAATATGAGTTTGGGAAATTTAGATTGATAGAATAATCATAATTTATTATTTTATTATCCACCAATCAGAATTACGACCTAAAAACAATTTATAACCATACTTATCTATAAAATCAAAAACAGCCTGAATCACACCAAGATACCGATTATCAAAATCATGACCACCTAAAAAACCATTCTTTTTAACTTTAGGTAAATATAACTCAATATCTTTCTTAACACAATCATAAGAATGGTTCCCATCAATATAAACAAAATCTAAAGAATTATCCTCAAAAAACTTAACAGTATTATATGAATAATCTTTTAAAAATATAACTTTATCAAGATACATCGATAAATTATTCTTAGCTATATCTAATGTATTATTATTAACAATGCGACTTTTAATTTCACCAACATCTTCAAAATAATCAACATAAGGATCAATGCAATATAATTTTTTAATCGGTAAAACAGATAACATAACTATTGCATTATAACCTAATTGTGTTCCTATTTCAACACCAATCAAATCTTTTTTATTATAATTTTCCAAAATAAATCCAGTCATACCTCTAATGAAATAATGAGGAGTATATTTCTTACCAATTCTTATAAGTCTCTGAACAATCTCATAATAAATCTTTTCTCTAAGATTAAATAAATTTTTATATTCAGGTTCACCAATATAATGAAATGTAGTAACCATTTTATTTCCCCTTAATATAATATCTATCAACATCAAAAATAGTTTCATTATAGTTATTCAAAGCATATTTTTCAACAGCTTTTTTCAGCATATGATAATTATCCTTTTTCATATTTAATTCCCAATATTATATTTATTACAACATTCTAAAGATAATAATTATATACCCATCCATTTAACTAAAAATCACCTTAGTTCAAATAATTAAAAATCATATAGATATTTAATCATTCAGTCAAAATTATATTCAAATTATTTTTTTTCTGCATCCCCTCCACGAAGTTGTCAATTATAAATAGGTTTAAAACATAAAAACATTTTGGTTTTTATTTTTTTTAAAAATCATATTTTCAGATACAAATAAAATCTTCTTATAATTAAAACTACAAATTCAATACTACTTTTTCAACACTGTTTAATTCAACAGGGTTCTGTTACATTATACGGTGTTTCATTTACGGTGTTTCTCCTTATAAATCGCTCTTTTGTATTAATTTTTATACTTCGGCAATTAACGAAAAATCAAGATATAAGATTTAAATTCCTCCTATCAAGTTTATAGATGTAGCAAAAGAAAGTAATGAAGAGAAAAATATAATACAAAACCTGAATTTTGTATAGATTATTTACTATTATGCACAGATATTTGTTAAAAAATATTATATACTTCTAAAAAGATTATAATTATAAAGAGGCGGTAAATATAAATGAAAAAGAAGTTAATTGTAATTTTTATTTGTACGCTATTGATTTTTACCATTTTACCTGTAACTGGTCAGGTTACCAAGAATATCATAATTAAAAATACTGATAATATAATCAGTCCTTTTTTGAATAATAAATGGGTGAAAACTTTTAATCTTAATAAAGAGGACGGTGGAAGTTCAGTACAACAAACACCTGATGGAGGATATATCATAGTAGGCGGAACAGAAGAAAAATTAACTAATGAAAGGGAATATACGGATTATTGGTTGATTAAAACTGATAGCCAAGGTAACATATTATGGGATAAAGTTTTTGGAGGAGACAAAGATGATTATGCTCAAATGATTAAACTAACAAGTGATGGTGGATATATCATGATAGGGTTTACTGAATCTTATGGTGCAGGAGAGAGTGATGTTTGGCTTGTTAAAACAGATTCCAATGGAAACATTATGTGGGATAAAACATTTGGTGATATTTATCAAGATTTCGGTGAAGATGTGGAACAGACGGTTGATGGCGGGTATATAATCGTTGGACAAAAAGGAGTATCTCAGGCTCAAAAGCAAGATGCTTGGTTGATTAAGACTGATGAGTTTGGGAACATGATTTGGAATAAAACGTTTGGTGGCTCTGAAAATGATGGAGGCAATTCTGTGGTACAAACTTTGGATGGTGGCTATGTCGTTGTAGGAGATACTGTTAATGAAGAAACATTATTTTGGGATGTTTGGTTATTCAAAACTAATAGCGAAGGAAATCTGCTGTGGGAAAAAATATTTGTTGGTGATGCTGATAATTTAGGTTATTCAGTGGATTTAACCGATGATGGTGGATATATTATTACAGGTGTGGACAAATATTATACTCCTGATGCTTTTGCATATCTCATAAAGACAGATAGTGAAGGAGAACTCCTGTGGATAAAAACATTTGGTGAAGGTGAGGAATACTATGGTTATGATGTGCATCAGACAAATGATGATGGATATATTATCATTGGTTTTAAAAATACTATGTATAGTGATTATGGTCCAGATGGATTTTTGCTTAAAACAAATAGTAATGGTGAAGAGGAATGGGCTAAAACTTATGGCAATAAATATCTCTCCGATCTGATTGGTAGAGGCCATCAGACAACAGATGGCGGCTATATACTAGTAGGATGGGCGGCAAAACATTTAATACCTTGGCCATTTCTTGATAATTTTTTAGATTTATGGTTGATTAAAACCGATTCTAATGGAAGCACACCACGGAATAAAAATATTAGATCCAATGTTAATTTACCTCTAAATCGCCCATCATTTATTAGTCCCTTATGGTTAAGATTCTTGGATATGTTTCCAATACTGCAAAAAATACTATATTGTATCTTGAACAATTACTAAATTATAATCTACCCCACTGCATTGCTTTTCGTTTCACTTCATTAATAGGAAATTCAATTATTAATAATACTCTCTTCTCTCTGCATCTTTTTTGTTTTAAAAACCGCAAAAAATACAAAATTATATCAATAACTATGCAAAATCAATACAATAAATTTCTGAAGAATAATTAAAAATAATAAAGAAAATTAACTCTCTACTCTCGTATCTTTTTGATTTAAAAACTCTCAAAAAGCCCAAATTATATCTAAACATCCCCTCAAATTTTAAATTAGGTATTAATTTTGATTAATCATTCCTTTTTCAATCGCAAGTTTTTTTTATCTATATAATGTAATGTATGTTACTCTCTTCTCTCGAATCTTTTTGTTTTAAAAACTCGGAAAAAACGGAAGTTATATCAATTGATAGTCGGAAGTATTTATTTAATAATTTAAAAGGATTCATTGTTGTCTTGCAAATCTTCTTACTTCCTTTTTTTAAAAAAAGCCGATATCCCCATCCTCTGTTCAAAATAGCAGTGTTCATTTTAGGATGTTCAAATAGTGATGGTAAATTAAATACTTTTTTATTGATAAATGCAGTATTTGTCTAAAAGTTTTATATACCCATCATTTGATTTATTTTATTGGAGGAGGTAACAGTTTGAGTAGAAGGTCTCTTGCATTAATGTTATGCTTCTTGTTGATATGTTCTACGTTTATTCCTATTAGCCTTGGATTTAATGCAAAAGTTTCCACTATAGAACAACCATCAATAATTGGTGGAGGTAAAACCTTGTATGTCGGTGGAAGTGGACCTGATAATTATACCACTATTCAAAATGCAATAAATGATGCTAATGAGGGGGATACTGTCTTTGTGTATGATGATAGCTCACCATATTATGAGAATGTATTTGTAATTAAATCAATAAATTTAATCGGTGAAGATAAAAATACAACAATTGTTGATGCTAATTCTATAGGAAATGTCATTGAGGTTAATGCAGATAATGTAACAATTAGTGGTTTTACTATTCAACATAGTGGTAAATGGCCAACTGCTGGAATAAGAGTTGAAAAAAATTATAATTATACATTAATTTCTAATAATAATATTTTCTATAATACTGATGGAATATGGATTTATGATGGATCAAGTTTTAATAATATATTAAATAATAATATTAGATTTAATAAAGCTGATGGTATAACTTTATGGGACGATAGTTTAGATAATATTATTCAAGGAAATATTATTTCAAATAATGGAGATAGAGGTATATTTTCAGCTTCAATTTTAAGGGGTAACAAGATACTTTATAATAAAATATTTAAAAATAAATATGATGGAATATTAATAGAAGGGTATAATACCGAAATAAGTTTTAATGAAATTTATTCTAACCGAAGAAATGGAATTTTAATGGGCTCTGGATTACCATATGGTGATTTAAAAATATCAAAAAATAATATCCATAATAATTTACAATTTGGTATCAATCTTAATGGATATATATGGGGCCCAGGAGTAAATATTGAAATTAGTAATAATAATATCGAGAGTAATCTATTGTGTGGATTAAAACTTCATTATATATTTTCTAGTGAAGTAAAAAATAACAATATTCATCATAATATAGTAAATGCACATTTTGTTAATTCTTTTGGAAATAAATGGGATGGAAACTATTGGGGCTCATCAAATAAAATAATTAAAATTATAATAGGTTTCATTAAACCAATTGATTGGTTTCCAGTTCTTTTTGGACAGTTTGTTTCTATCCCTTTTTTTAACATTGATCGGCATCCAGCAAAAGAACCATATAATATCGGAGGTCTAGTTTAAATGAAAAAAAGTCTAACGATTGTGATTATATCTTTTTTTGTTTTTACAGTTTTTAGTCCAATTAATTTAGGTTTTAATATTAAAAACACTTCTATTGAATCAGAATCTATTTATTCAGTTAATGATGAAATTGATTGGTGGCCTATGTTTCATCATGATCTCAACCGTAGTGGACATAGTAGTTCCAGTGGGCCAAAAACAAATAATGTTTTATGGGCCACAAAAGTTACTGATAAAATAGGTCAATCTTTTGCAATAGTTGATAATAAATTATATTTTGGAGGCTATGGTGTCGATAATTGCTTTTATTGTCTAGATGCAAATACAGGTGAGATTCTATGGAAGAAATTTATATCAAAGGGTGTTTATTGTTCCCCTACTGTCATAGATGGTAGGGTTTATTTTGTATCTAGATGGGATAGTTATATTTTTTATTGTTTAGATGCAAATAATGGTTCAATTATTTGGGAATATCCTTTGGGATCCCATACTCGTTCACCGATGGTTTATGAGGGAAAAGTCTATTTTGGAACCAGTGATGGTGATCTTTATTGTCTAAATTCAAATACTGGTGAGGAAATATGGGTATCTTATATTAATCCTGGTTTAAGAGCTGCTGCGTTTTTTGATGAGAAAATATATATTTCATCTGAATCTCATTCTGAGATTAATTATTTTTATTGTATAAATGCTTCTAATGGCGATATTTTATGGTATTTAAAAAGTGATGATTGGATAGGGGCACCTTCTACAATATTTAAAGAAAGTGTATATTTCGGTGATTCGGGTGGTGTTTTTTATTGTGTTGATTTAAATTCAGGTAAAGTCAGGTGGAAATTTAGGACAAATTTTTGGATACATACATCTCCATGTGTTGGAGATGATAAGATATTTTTTCATAGAACACATTGGCGTTTATATTGTTTAGATGCTTTGAATGGGGAAAAACTCTGGGAGTTCAAGACTCTAACAGGTCATGAAATTAAAGATTCTCCGATATTTGTTGATGGAATGATATATTTTTCAGTTAGTAATGGGCAGATATTTTGTGTTAATACAAGTTCAGGTGAACTGACCTGGAAATATGAGTCTGGTGATTACACTGTTTCTACTCCTGCTGCTGCAAATGGTAAGGTATATTTTGGTAATTATCACGGTTGGATTTTTTGTTTTGGTGTTGAAAGTAATAATAAACCACCAAATACTCCTAGTGATATTTTAGGTCCAAGAAACGGTACTTTAGGTGTTAAATATTCTTATAATACAAGTACTTTTGATCCTGATGGTGATCAATTATATTATAAGTGGGATTGGGATTTAGGGGAGACTGATTGGATTGGGCCTTTTAATTCCAATGAAACAGTGCAAATAAATATCACATTTTCGTATTATTATATGGTCTACGAGATTAGAGTAATAGCTAGAGATACTAAATATGCAACAAGTGAGTGGACAAAAATTAAGGTAAATATTCCCAGAAATAGAGCAACCATTGGTTCCAGTTGGTTAAGATTCCTGGATATGTTTCCAATATTACAAAAAATACTAAATTATATTATATAAGAAGGGTTTTTTGGTCAAAACCAACTTTAGTTATAAAACCCCCATTTAAGAATAAACCACCTTATTTGAAACACCGTAAATGAAACACCGTATAATGTAACAGAACCGTGCAAAGCGGCTTTGCCCAATAATTATCGTCATTACCTCTTAATTTCCATTTTTGCACAATAATTAAAATTTAATTTAATAGAATTTTCATGGTATTCCTGAATTAAAACACAGATGTTATGAGCCAATGCCTTACAAAGGATCTCGTTGGCCTGGCCTACATTGCTTCTGCTATAAAGATAATCACCAAACTTACGTTTAATCATACTGAAAACTGTTTCACCGTTACTTCTTTTATGGTAATGCATCATGAAATATTCCCTATATTTGTCATAGAATATTTTCATTCTATTCCATACAAGACTCCCTCTTGGTGAAACCTTTGCGTTTTCCTTAAAAGCTATATAAGGGATTCCACCAAGCTCTGCCACTGTCTGAAGATTCTTTCTGCTACTGTATGCCTTGTCTGCGGAGACTTCACGAATCTTAAAAGTTTTTGCTGTGATCTGTATAAGTTTGTTGAATTGTGGACTATCAGCAAAATATCCTGGTGTGATCTCTATTGCTGTAATTATATTGGATTTTACACCAGAGGTTATATGTGCTTTTTTATAGATTCTTTTATCTTTTTTAGTCTCATTTCTTACAGTTAACCATCGACCGAATAGCGATGTGCTGAATCCTGATGCATCTGCAGTAAAATCAAGCTCAAAGTTTCTTAATGGAGAAGCGGATTTTTCCACTAAAAACTTTAGAATATCTGTCATTGCCTCCTCCTTATAGTAATTTAATATTGTATTGTAGTGAGGTATTTTACTAATATACCCTTTCAAAATTGCATAATCCAAGTATGATACACCTATTCGGCTGCTTTTACCAAAATAGGCACGCAAGACACAACAGTATATCATTTCCTTGAGGTCAAGAAAAGGTCTACCTGGTCGTTTAAATTTCTTTGATATTATTAATGAATCCAGCAATTCAATCAATATTTCCTGGACCAATCTAAACTCGTTGGTTTGTGATTTGTTATACGCTGGCCAGTTCTGTTTATAGTCTGCAACATTTAACTGATGATTAAGATAAAAATCAAGTTCATCTGAATCTATCAGTATATCTACTATGTTTTTATCGGAATCTTTATTTCCTTCTTCCTTATTTTCTTCTCTGGGGTTTGATACCATATTATCAGACCTCCAGACCCCTTGAGTAATGATCCTACTCTTGGGGTCATTTAACGTTAACCCAAAATCATTTAGGGATACTTTTATTAATTTTTTAGGCTGCAAACTATCAACTTGAATTTGCCTCTATCGATTGACCGAATGAAGTATTATTTTAAATGACAATTATTTAGTTGAAAAGAAATCAGGTCTTGAACCCCATTTTACATCAGGAGGTTTTGATTCACTCCAAAATTGTTTTAATCTTCTACGCAAGTAGTCATTTATTTGTTTCTCATCAGATTCATCTAAACACCCTTCTGAAATCGCATACCGTACATCAAAATCAGTAAAAATTGCTGCCAGTGCATTATTCAATGTATATCGTTTTCCAACTTTCCATTCCAATAAGCCTTTAAGACTATTTAGCCAATCGACTATTGGTCTTTCTACTTTAATTGTTGTTAATTCAACCATGGCGCTCTTTATCCAATAAGACCATATAAAGTATGTTATATTTATACTTTATGATATATAATCATGTTATCACATACTTAATAATATACCATATGATAATAGAAGAAATATAAACCAGGGACAGGATAAAGAACACAAAAAAGAAGTATTCTTATCCCCGGTTCAACATCAGATAAACCTATGATGTATTAATATTAAATTATTATTAATGTTTAAACTTGTGTATTCGATAATTTTAACAGAAATTTAACTGACGATATAGTATAAATATTCATACGTTTACGTATACTTTCAATGAGTTACACTTTTAATACTTAAACGTTATTACCTTTATACGATAACGTGTCAAATAACATACGTATTCCAAAATTATCTAATGTATGGATGGTGGAAAGGACACTTGCTAAATTAAAAAAAATAAACAGTTTAACAGAACTAAAACAAAATTTACCTCATCAGATTCCCCATCCGAGTCTAAATCTTATACTTGATTATCTAGATTATAGCAAGAAGATTCAAAGAACAAGCAACGGTATAGAATGGATTTATAAGGAAGATATTAAAGAAAAAAATCTTACTAAAGAATTATCGAATAAGTTATTTATAAATCAAAAAAGGATTGGGATAAATGATAGAAAATAATTCCTTAAAAAGTAAAATATTAGTTATTCCAGAAGGAAAAGTAAGAGATTATATTGATGGTGTTTTAAGGAATGATACACCTGAGGAATATGTACGACAAACTGTTGAAAAAAGACTTATTAATGAACATAAATATTCAAAAGACATTATTAAAATTGAATATGCTATTAAAATGGGAACCAGTAAGAAACGTGCAGACATTGTATTGTTTCAAAAAGGATTAACAGAAGATGATAAAAAAGACCAACATAACATAAAAATAATTATAGAATGTAAAAAAGAATCAGTAAAACCAACTGATAAGAATAATGGTATTGGTCAACTTAAAACATATATGGCTGCCTGTAATAATTGTGAATGGGGAATGTGGACTAATGGTTTGTATAAAAATGTTTTTAGAAAAATAAAAAATGAAAAAAATCAAACAATTTTTGAAGAATATAATGACATTCCTTCAGCTGATGGTTCAACTACTGAAATTGACAGACCAAATAGAAATACCCTAAAAAAGGGATACGAAGATAATTTACTATTTACATTTAAAACATGTCATAATATTATTTATGCATATGAGGGTATGCAAAAACAACCAGCTTTTTTTGAATTTTTAAAGGTTATTTTTTGTAAGATTTATGATGAAAGAAACTTATTGAATCCCATTGAATTTTATGCTACTTCAAAAGAAAGAAATTATAAAGATGGACAAGCAACTGTCTATAAGCGGATCTCAAAAATATTTGAAGATGTAAAAAAACGCCATCAACAAATATTTGATAAAAATGATAAAATAAAGTTAACACCCAGAACACTTACATATATTGTCGCAGAGTTACAAAAATATGCTTTATTGAGTACAAATATAGATATAAAAGGAAAAGCATATGAAGAACTTGTTGGTTCAAATTTGAGAGGGGACAGGGGTGAATTTTTTACTCCAAGAAATATTATGAAAATGGCTGTTGATATGATAAATCCCAATGAGCATGAAAAAGTCCTTGATTGTGCCTGTGGAACCGGGGGATTTATTGTTACTGCAATGAATTGTGTAATTAAAAAATTAACAACAAAGTTAGAAAATCAACATGGGCCGAAGGTAAGTTGGAGTTCTGAAGTTCAGAAACTTTTTAATGAAAAAATATTAGAAATTGCAAGTGAAAATTTTTTCGGTTTTGATATAAATCCAGATCTTGTTAGAGCAACAAAAATGAATATGGTAATGAATAATGATGGTAGTGGCAATATCTTTCATATCAATACTCTTTTACCACCTCAAGAATGGACAGAGGACATAAAAAAACAATTAGCATATGCACTTGGGGTTGAGTACGATAATATCAGGAATCATAAATCAATTGGTTTTTTTAATGTAATTGTAACAAATCCACCTTTTGGGTCAAAAATTCCAATTAAAGATCCGCAAATTCTACAGCAATTTGATTTGGGTCATATTTGGAGGAAAGTTGAAAATGGAAATTGGATAAAAACTAAGAGATTACAAAGTAGTGTTCCACCTGAACAATTATTTATTGAACGAATTGTTCAACTATTGAAACCAAATGGACGAGCAGCTGTAGTCTTTCCAGATAGTATTCTTGGTTCCCCAGGACTTGAATATATTAGATATTGGCTTATTAAAAACATAAAAATAATAGCTAGTATTGATTTGCATGCAGATGCCTTTCAACCAAAAAATGGAACCCAAACTTCTGTTCTTATTTTACAGAAGAAACCACAATCAGAAATTGATAATGAAGAAAAATTAGGAAAAGTTACTGATTATAATATATTTATGACAATGATTGATCATATAGGTCATGATAAGAGGGGTGCAAAAATATTTAAAAAAGATGAAGAAGGAAATATTGTTTTGGTTGAAAATAAAAGATTAGTATTGGAAAAAGATGCAGATGGAGAGCTTGTTACTAGAGAGGAGGTTCTTCAAGAAAAAGTAATCAATGATCAGACTGTACATGTATCAGAAATATTTACTAGATGGAAAAAGCAAGAAGGAATATCTTGGTAAAAAATAATTTTAGACAGAAATCAATACAAAAGCAAAAAGAAAATTTGTTTTTACCTAGTATTCCAAAACATGTAACTATATCTTTATTTGATGTTATTAATAACAAAGTTAGGTTAGAAGCGGGAGCATTTAGTATTGATGCTAAAATTGCAGTAGAACAGCTTTTATTATGCAAATATAAATCTGAAAAATTATATCCAAATAATAATTTTGTGATTCAGGCTTTTCATGCACCAAGATTTAAGAGAAAGTATATGAGTAAAACAGCAAAAAATGCTATTGGTTTTCTTGGAAGCGCTGAAATGTTAGATGTTAAACCCAAGGTGAATAAATTATTACACACTTCACAGGCACAATCAAAAAATCTTTATGTTAAAAAAGGTACTGTTTTAATTTCATGTTCAGGAACAATTGGAAAAACTACTTTTGTTAATGAAACTTTAGAAAAATATGCATTTAGTCAACATATTATTAGATTGATATGTAATAATTATCCTGGTTATGTTTATGCTTATCTGAATACTAAGATTGCTCAAGATCAAATTCAATCTTTAATTTACGGAGCTGTTGTACCTGAAATTGAGCCTGAGCATCTTAAAAAGATATTGATTCCTAATCCCCCTGAGAAAATTAAAAAAGAAATTCATGAATTAATTGTTGAATCTTTTGATTTACGAGATCAATCAAATGAATTGATTGATAGAGCTGAAAAAATATTATATGAAGAGTTGCTACTTCCACCTATTGAACAATTAGAGATTAAATATTTTGATAATTCAAAGGATATTAGAAATTTTCAAATAAAATTAAGTAAATTGGAATTAAGACTCGATGGATCATATCATATACCAATTATAGAAAAGATATTAATAAAAATCTCAGAAAATTGTAGTGAAATTGTTAATCTCAGTCGATTGTCCAGTCGAATAATTTTAGCTGGTGTTTTCAAACGGACTTATGTCGATGAAGAATATGGAATACCATTTCTTGGAGGTAGAGATATTACACAATTGACACCAAAAGTTGAAAAATTTTTGTCAAAAGCAATACATAAAGACAGAATTATAAAAGAATTGGGAGTCTTTGAAAATTATATACTAATTTCTGATAGAGGGACAATAGGTAAAATTCAAATAGTGCCCAAACATTGGGAAGGATGGACAGTAAGCCAAAATATCATAAAAGTTATTCCAGTATCTAACGATATTGCAGGATATTTATATTCTTTCCTTAATTCAGACTATGGACAAATTCTTATAAAAAGAGAAGCATATGGCTCTGTTATTGATATGATTGATGATAAAAATGTTGCAAGAATCAAAATCCCTCTTCTTAAAGATAAAATAAGACAAAAAGAAATTAATGATTTGGTTTTAAAAGCCAATGATATAAGATTTAATGCACATTTATTGGAGCAGAAAGCATTGAAAATGATAGAAGAATCTGTTATACAAGCAACATAAAAAATTGAAATATTTGATATGCTCTATTAAAATATTGATTTTATTAATATATGATTATCCCCATGCTTTTTTAGCTGCTTCTCTAAGATCTGATTCTATTTTTTCAGCAGATATTGCTCGATTTTTCTTATACAATCTTGATCTTCCACTCATTCCAGTAACTTCTAACCAGTTAGGACAAAATTTAGGATTTTTAAATGCACTAAAAACTGCACTAATATTAGCGTGAGTTTGAAGGAATTTTGGACTTGATTCATCTACAATTAATCTTGCGAGTTCCTTTGTTGTAAACGGTTGATTGAAAGGGATGATCTCTATTGTTTGTGCAATTTCATAATACCCTGCATATTTTGCTAATCCTTTTGTGATTGTTTTTTCAGGTTGTTTTGTTGATATATATCGTTCATATTTTTTGCTTATTTCATCCATTAGATCAATGGTATTATTATATCTGAGACCTTTAACATCAAGCTCTAATTTATCGTCAATATATATCTTATAATTTGCTTTTTTTTCGTTTTCATTTGTTTCTATATTTATTTTATTCATTTCTTTTCACAAGATAGTGAATATAATTATTAGTATAAGTATTTTTCTAAGTTTGCCGAGTCTTATTTAAATTATTTGGCTTTTATATGTTGAAAATTACCTATTAGAAATTTATAAAAGTATAATTTGGTTTCTTCGTGTCGAAGACCTTAGTAGTCATGATCTTTTATTACACTGATTTTGGTGACCAATATAAAGGGGAGACCATAATATCTAATAATAAGGTATTATAAAGGTTTTACCAAGAAAATAATTTATTATTTTTGTTTTTTGTATGAAAACTTGGTTATTTCTGATAAATTAATATCTTGATGAATTAATAATGACAGACCAATTAAAATCAAGTTTTTCATTTTTTAGACCCACTTTCCTCCGTTTCATTTGGAGAGCTATTCAAATATACTATTTTCATATTGCCATATAGTTCTACAATAACTTTATTTTTTGCCTCGAGGATACCAATATATTTGCTTATCGTTGTTCTGCTTAATCCTGTTTTTTGATGCAATTCTTCGATTGAGCAACCTCTTCTTCTATTATTTTTATTTGAATCTATAAGAATAGAAAGAATTTTTTCTTCTGTTTTTGGACTCGCCATCATTTGTTTTAGGAATAGTAATTATTATTAATTACTATTTCTAAATATCAAAA
Source organism: uncultured Thermoplasmatales archaeon (assembly GCA_964346655.1). Taxonomy (GTDB): domain Archaea; phylum Thermoplasmatota; class E2; order DHVEG-1; family DHVEG-1; genus CAYFVP01. The sequence goes on along the minus strand of CAYFVP010000155.1, from coordinate 6,316 downwards.
CTGATATTTAATATTAATCATTTAATTCAATTAATACAATTAGTAATTAATATTGATTAACAATTTTAATTAATCTTATTTTTCCTTTATATTAGAACTTGTTTAACTTTTGATTCCATTTACAATAATCACAATTCTCATCAGAATCAGGTAAATCACCATTCAAAACATCAAGTGCCTTTTTAATTAAATCTTTTACAAGAGCAGGATATGTTTTCACCTCAATAATGGTACAGTTAAAAGGCATACCATTATGTAGATCACATTCAGTAGGATAATAATAAGCTAAAAAACCTCTGTCAACAGTTTTATAATCTAAATTTTTAAGTAGAAAAGAGTAAACATCAAGTTGTAACTGATATGATTTATGAACATCTTCAGGTTCCTTAGATTTTGTTTTATGATCGAAAGCCACGATATTATCATCATTTAATTCAAAATATTCATCAGGACGACCCCACAATATTATTCCATCGTTCATCTCAAGTTTAAGGGTTTTTGGCATATTTAATGCAAGTTTACCTTCTATTTGCCCGAGAATTATTGGTGGCAATATTCTTTGTTCTCTGTATCGATCAAAATAGTGTTTGATAATACTATCCATCTTAATTGGAATAGAAGACATTGGACCAGATGGGCGTCTTATTTTTTTAACCATTTGTAACCAAAAACACCGAGGGCAATCTTCAAGAAGATTTAAATTTGAAGGTGATAATTTAAATTCCATTTAATTACCTCCTTATATAAACTACTAATTTCATAGTATTCCTTCCCTTTTTGCCTTTTTAATTAATTTATTAGCCGTATCTTTTTCTGTATGAAACGTTGTCTGACTTCCCCATATAAACTTCTTCCCACCAGGTTTTCTTCTATAATAACCAAATCTAACACACATATCCTCATCACCATAATCTATTAGCTGAATAACAAAATAATAATCCCCATAACATTCGGTTTTAACAAGTTCACCTACTTGTTTTACTACAGTACCTTCCAATGTGGTGCCTTCAGGATAAGTAAAATATACTTTTTTTGGGGGATCTTTTACTTCATTTGGTTTCATATTTTTCCTCCTCTATTTTCCAAATCCATCAGAAGGTTTTAGTGTTTCCTCTTTTTGCAATCCATTAAAAGATAAAAAATTAGTAATACCATCAAGCTCTATCATCTCATGGATTAAAACCGTAATATTATAAGCAATAACCTTACAAAGAATCTCATTGATTTGAGCAGTCCTATTTTTAGACATAACACTTTCACCGAATTTTGCCTTAACAGCAGAAAACGTGGACTCAACATTACTTCGCTTATGATAATGCTCCATAAACTCATCTTTATAAAGTTGGAAATAATAGAAAATTTTTCTCCACAACGCACCACCAGATCACCCAGTACATTCTTCTTAAAAGGAATAAACGGTTTCCCACCAAAACGGCTTTGCACGTAAAATACCCAGTTTTATAGAATTTACGTGCAAGTTGTTGATTTTACGTGCAGAGTAGTTCGATTTAAATAATAGAAAAATGAAAGCAGACTTTAACATAGCTGCACATTAATTAGTCCTGTCCTGGCATCTTCATATGACAATACGGACATCTAACCTCATGATAATTAAAGGAATGCCTAAGTATTCTACCAAAAAAACCCATTTGGGGATCAAATTCATTTCCGCAAAAAGGACATTTTATATATACCATACTTTACCTCCCAACAACTATCAACAATTACATATGAGATTGCATTTTCCTTGCTTCAACAGCAAAATCTGAATAAGGATAAGTGTCGATTACTTTTTGAAAAGCATTATATGCTAATTGTATTGCTTTCTTTTTATTTAATGGGTGGCAATATACTTTCTCTCCATTTATTCCTTTTATATAATCACTACCCTTACTAAATCCAATTCCTTTGGCTCGTTCATAGATACAAAATGCAATATTATATAATGTACAGTCCGATGGTTCCTTCTGATACGATAGTTCAAAGTTTTCTTGAGCTCTATTCAATATTAATTTTTGGGTATTAGGTTTTCTTTGCAATGTTTCTACTGCATATCTATAAGCAATTTCTCCTTTGAGAAAACATGCCCTTGAATATAAACTATCAATTGTAATTTTAAAATTTGAATTTTGATCTATAAGTATTAAATCTGGGTCTACTGATTTGATATTATCTATGAGATTTTCTATATCATCCAATTTTTTTTCAAGTCCTTTTCCAAAGTCTCTATCTATTATTCCTGTATTGTCCAGTTGATTTTTTACATCATCTAATATACTGAGTGCGGTCCTGAAATCTAATAAAGCTGGACTAGATTCAATTGGTATCTCTTGAAATTGTTCTTTTTCTTCAATTCCCTCAATTTTTTTTACGTCAACTTTAGTTCCACATTCATTACAAAATTTTGCCCTATCTGGAAGTTCGTTACCGCATTCAATACAATATTCAGGCAACTTTATATTCCCCCTTTTTAAAACAGTAAGAGATAGCATATCTTAAATGTTTTTAAAAGTATCTTTTATTTAACAATTTGTTAAATAATAGCGAAGATATTAACAATTTATCATAATTTAATTATCTCTTTATTCCATTTGCAATATTCGCAATTCTGATTAGAATCGGGTAGAACTCCATTCAAAATATCATAAGCACGATCTACTAATATGTTTATTTTTGAAGGATTTGTTTTCACCTCTATAACTGTACAATTAAATGGCATACCATCATGTAATTCACATTCATCAGGATAATAATAAGCTAAAAAACCTTTATCAGTAGTTTTATAATCCAAATTTGAAAGTAAAAAAGAGTAAACATCAAGTTGTAACTGATATGATTTATGAACATCTTCAGGTTCCTTAGATTTTGTTTTATGATCGAAAGCCACGATATTAGGCTTTGCCTCAAAAGTCACTTTTAAATCAGACTTTTAAGTCAAAAATCAGACTTTTAGGTCAGAACAGTTAATTATAAATAGTTTGAGAGAGGGGATTAGCTAATATGCAAAAATATTAGTTATCTCCAATTTGTTTTGTATTTTTGTATTTGCTCTGTTCCTTTAGTAAAAAAATAAGAAATCAATGAAACATCATTCAAAGAGATAATTGAAAAAGTATTTCCAGAGTAAGTTTTACTTAATTCTTTCAGACTATTTCTGCATATTTCTACTAATTTGGTCCTGTCTTTTAATTCCCATGATTGTTCTAACTTTTCTTTATACAAGTTGATAATTATCACACATAATAAACTGATTTGTGGATTTGGATAGAAGCACTTCCATTTAGCAATTTTGTCATAAAGAGTATCTTCAATTAAATCTGTTGATTCATATTCAATAAGAGCTAATTGAGTTTCATCAGGATTTGAAAAAACTACATCTACCTGTAATTGCCATTTTTTACGAGATTTATTTGTAGGAATATAAGGATTTTCAAATGCTACTTTGCGTTCTATATCAATGTTATAGCCAAGAAGAATACCAGATTTTGTAATTATTGCTTCTCCTCTTGAATGACTTTTTCCACGGAATAGTGTCAATGCAATTTGTTTTGTAAAATCACCCATATCTATTTCTGATTGAAATGTTCCACAAATACATCTAAGAATCCGTAGAGGTTTCATGTTTGATAATATATTCTTTAATACTTAAAACTCCCGACAAGGGGCGTTGCACGTAAAATACCCTTTTTTATCGAATTTACGTGCAATTTGTTGATTTTACGTGCAGAATAGTTAATCTAAATAGTTAAAAAATTTAATACTTTTTGTAGTCAATCATACTGATATTTATTTAAAAACTATATTGTTGTATAATTGGAGGAGGTAAAATGGATAACAAAACATATCAAGAATTGGGTGAACTTTTTAAAAAAATATCTGAAAGAATTGAAAATAATTCAGATTCATTACAATACTGTAAGATTTGTAATAATATGGGTTTAGAGGGATGGCTTAAAGTTGAAACAATAAGAGCATTAGAAAATAAGGTTAAAAAGGTGTGTGGAAAAGGAGCTGATTTAATTTTAGATGTTAATAATGAAGAAATAAAAGTTGAATTAAAGGGGATGTCTAATTTTGATATATCATATATAAAAAAGGGATTTAAGCAAGCTGAAGTTGTTTTATTTTTAGCTGATGGGAATAAGAAAAAATTCTTAAAATTAGGGAGAGGGATTAATTCTAGATACAATTTTTTTACTGATGGAAAAAACGAATGGGTTATATCAATGATGATTAAATAAAATAGACTTTGCCCTAAAAGTCACTTTTAAGTCATACTTTTAAGTCAGATGAAAGACATTTAAGTCAAACAGCAGAGTTTTAAGTCAGAATAGTTAAATATTTAAATTAAATATTCTGCAAAGATAAGGGAGGAATAATTATCGATATAAAAGAAATAGCAGAAATAATTAATGAAAAGGCTAAAGATTATAAAATGGACACTTTTCAAGATTTAAGAGTAAAACTTCATCCTAGCTTAAGTAAAAAGACAACAAAAATTTTTATTTATCCTCAATCAATTAAAAATGGTCCTGATGATCAATATGCTTTTCATTATGGTGGTAGGAAAGAAATACAATATAATATAGGATTTGTTATTGAAGAAGGAAAAGAGAAATTTCGATATGGCGTAGCATTATCTTTCCAAACAAGTAGAAACTTTAAAGATTATACAATATTAGAAAAACAATTCATTAGATTAAAAGAATATATTAATTTTAACAAATCAAAATTAAATAACTATCGCCTATTTTATCATGATGAAGCGGATATTTATCATTTTCTCTCAATAGATACACTAAATAATAACCTTTTTCGTAAAGGTTATTTTATATTTTTTGGAAAAACCATGCCTTTATATAAAATTGATTTTGATAAAATACTAACTACCTTTGATGAACTATTGGATATGTACATATATGTAGAAGGTAATGGGGAATTAACTGAGCCTAATACTACAACTGACAATTTATTTAATTTTGAACCAGGTTTTTCCCCAAGTGTTGGAACATCTTCAAGAACAATTACTGTTGGTAAAAGAGATGTTGAACTTCGTCATAGCCTTATACAAGATAAAATATATCACCTTTTTGTTAAAAAATACGGAAAGCAGAATGTAAGAAAGGAGCTAGATACTGGAGTTGGAACAAGCATCGATCTTGTAATCAAAACATCTTCTGGATTAGATTTCTATGAAATAAAAACTCATTCATCTTTACGATATTGTATCAGAGAAGCTTTAGGTCAATTAATTGAATATGGATACTGGCCTAAAAAAAGAAATCCAAATAAATTAATAATTATATCAGAGGCAAAAATTAAAAATGAGGCAATAGAATTTCTTAATACACTACGAAATGAAATGAATTTAAATATTTACTATCAACAATTTAATTTTGAAAATAATACTTTGAGTGAACTCTATTAAAATGATACAGTTTCATTAATCCATTAAATTTTGCACGTATATTCGTCAATTTTAGGTAACTTATGTGCAAGATACTGAATTTACGTGCAAATGAGATATATTTATATATAAATATGAAAAAAACTATTTAAGACAAAAATTATATATTTTTATTTAAGATGTGGAAAAAAATGATAAAAGGCATATTAATCGTTATTTATTTAGCATTTGTTATTTGTTTATGGATGTTTTGGGAAGAAGTATATGGAAAAATATTATCAATACAACTATTAACTCTAATAATTTTATTATTGATTTTATTACTCTGTTTTATACTTGATAATAAAATTGAAAAAATTATTAAAAAATTATCTAAGAATGAAACTGAAATTTATCTATCTTCGACAATCCATATTTTGATTGGATTTTTAGGAGTAATTGCTATTATATTTTCTGTTTTATATGGAGCATATTTGACAATATCTACAAATGAACCAGAGCTTGTAAAATTACCATCACAAATTATTTTTTGGTTTCTTTTTTCAATATATTTTATTTCTGTAATGTTTTTTTATTTCATTCTTCCATTAATGAAACAACTTAGTACTTTTAGAAATTAAAAATAAAGGATGATTTAAATCGAAATAAATCTTCTAAATCAATTATTTATATTTTGTTATTATTACAAAATACAATATGGGGGTTATTCATAAATAACTTTTTGAGTTATTCACCAACTCCTCATATATAAACATTGTCTTTTTTAAAATTTCTAAGGGTTTTGGGGTAGCATAAATCAAATTATGATTATGAAAAATTTATTTTTTTTATGAATCAAGTAAAAGAAAAAAAATGATTTTTTTAGAAAAGTATTAGAGAATTTTTAAAATGTATATATTGTTCCAGAAA
>CAYFVP010000154.1:0-8668 GCA_964346655.1 uncultured Thermoplasmatales archaeon | reverse complement strand
TAAAACAGTTCCAACAAACAGCATACAAACAAATATACCAATTAACTTTCTATTCATACCAAATTACCTCCTCTATAGCATATTCATATCTGATAAGAAGTATTAAAACTTTTAGATGGATTAATCCTAAATTCTAAAGGGGATATGGTTTCTTCAATTTATTCGTGAGTTTTGGTTAAGGAAATACTGTTTGTTATTATGTAAAAGCTTACAAATCATCCCAAACCCTTATTGATTCACATTTACCAAATACTCTCTGTCTAAAGAATAACAATATTGAAAGGCTTATCATCCATTCAGTTGGAGCAAAACCCTTAAAACCTGTCATATAAATTGTAGCTGGAAATTTTATTTTTTGTAATGAACCATTAACTATTAAATAAGTGATTCTTTCGAATTCATAGTTTATTGTTTGATCGGAATCTAAATTCCAAAATGGCCACTTTTGTGCATCAAAATCTACAGTTCCACTACTTCCATATTCCATTGTACGACCACAAATAAAGATAGTATATGGACCATCTTCTTTTGGGTAATGTATTTCTCTTCCTTCAACACTTGGAATATAAACAAGAATTAATAGGCAAATTACACATAGTAGAGCTCTAACTTTCAAATTATTCTTTTTCTTCATACCAAAATTACCTCCTCTATAGCATATTCATATCTGATAAGAAGTATTAAAACTTTTAGATGGATTAATCCTAAATTCTATCAGGTTTTATAGACATAATTCCAAATATTATCACCAACATAGTGAATATTTTTAATTGCTTTACCTTTTTTATTTAAAATCATATCTTCACCTGATATCATAGCAATACCGATTGCCAATGGCTTATGATGGGTTTCATCACAAATCCAAACTTGATCATTTTCCTTAATATTTTCATCAGCGTCTACAATTCCTGGGGCCATAACATCAGCACCATTTGTTACAAATTTTATAGCACCCATATCAATAACTACATAATTTTGTTTTAATGCATATTTATTTAAGCCTAGAATCGTGAAAAAAATTTTTGAATTGTGAAACATGAAACAGGGTTTCCCGTCTACAAACACTAATTTTTTTTCATCTAAATTTCCAATTTCTACTTTGGAATCATCTTTAATAAATTCATCATTAAAATGTTTTTTAAGAACTTCTTGAATTTTTTTTATTTCTTTTGTTTTTAAGCTATGACGATTTTTTATTTTATCTGACATTATTTTGAAAAACTCAATCATTCTTTTTAATCTTTGTTTTTTTATCAGTTTAAAGCCCAAATACTTATAAATACAATATCTATTTCGTGTGCCCAAGGTCATATTATGGAAAAACCATTAAAAATACTACATGCAAGTCTTAATAATCGGGTTATGGTAGAGCTTAGGGGAGGAAGAGGATATCATGGGACCCTTGACGGTTATGATGTTCCCCATATGAACCTTGTTTTGAAAAATGCCGAGGAAATGGAAAGTGGTCAATCAATAGGTAAACATAATACAATCATAGTTAGAGGAGATAATATTATATATGTATCTCCATAGAAAATAAAAAGGATATAAATGACAAAAGGAACACCATCGAAGATGGGTGGTAAAAAAACCCATACCATGTGTAGAAGATGCGGTAAACATGCATTTCACGTTCAGAAGAGAAGATGTGCTGCATGTGGTTTTGGGGAAACTAGTAAAATTAGACAATACAACTGGAATAAAATCAAAAATTAAAAATACATTAATTCTTACTTTTTTAGGATTTATTCATATCCACCAATTTTAAGGCTTGGATCTCCAAATAAAATCCAAGTTGAAGCAACTTGAACATCCACCCAGTCATCATTTGATAATTCCATATTCCAGTCAACAGGATAAGTATTAATGTACCAAATAATTGCATTAGCCCAAGTATCACCTATAATATCGATATCATTTTTGCCATATTGCTCGAAAAATGCAACTTCTAACTCATTGATTCCACCAGAAAATGATTCTTTATCCTCCTTTGTATGGCCAAGAGCAGTACATCCAAGTGTTGCAATAGAACCACCAATAACTTTTCTTGTCATCAACCATCCCCAACACTCTGGAGGATATTCGCCTCTAGTTCTTTTTAATTTATTAAAATAGTTAAAAATCGTTACATCAAACTGTAAATTATGGCAACCACTTACAACACAAACTGGTAATTTATTAAAATTTATTAGTCTATTAATATGAGAAATACTAAAGGGTTTAACACTTTGGGTACTATTTGGTAAATTATTAGTCCAAAGCAATGGGCATCCATGACCAACAAAATAAACAAAACCACAACCCTGATTCATTGATTCTAATATATCTTTCCAATGGGTTAAACTACCATCTGAAGTATAAAGTTTTTTGGGAATAAAATCTGTCATATTTTCTATGGAAAGATTACCATAATATTCACCTTCATAACCTACCCATTTTGGATTTTTTAATTCAGGATAAGTATCACCCGCTGCAACAATAAAACGATTGAACCATGACTTTTCCTTTTGATACCTATTTTCATAATTAATTATTTTTTTAACCATGAAAATTACTTCTAATTTATTTCTACATGGAAGTCTACCTATCGAAACTTCAGGATACAAATCAATAAATTTATCTTCTGGTTGTTGTCCATAAGACCATTCACAAAACTTACCATCTCCATCTGAATCCCAACTACTGAAATCACCATTTGAATCATAGAGATCAGCATAATAAAGATCAGATAAAATTTCAGGTTCCCATGAATTTCCAAGATGAATATATCGAACTGGAAAATGCCACTTGTTAAATTGACCTATCTTTCCACCAATTAAAAGAACATATTTAATATTCCAATTATCAAATGCATCTTTTATAAATAATTTAATTTTTTCAGGTTTATCTCGTCCCAATAAGCTATTTGGATGAGAATAAACCTCATCAAGTGAGGCTAAATATGCGTTAATACCATGCTTTTCCTTATGATTAACCAAAGGTTGAACTAGTTTATAAAAAGAATTTGGACACATGATTAATAAATCATAGTTATCCTTTTTAAGATATGATTCATATCTAATGTCTATAACTTTTTTATCTTTCATTGTTTGACTGGTAATTGTTGGATTAAAAACCATTACTAACAATATAACTATGATTATAAGACTTAATAGGTTAGTATTCAATTTCTTTTTTATTTTATCTCCCCCATAACAATTATTAAATAAGTGTGTATTTATATAATTTTTTATTAAGGCAATTTTTATATTATTGTAGGCTTTATCCCTAAACGATACATTATCAACATATCATCATATGATTTTTAGTCAAATCTTATATTATCAAAAACGTGCTTAGCTAATAAAATTAAGTACTTTTTCATTACTATAATCGTTCATAAGACCAATGTCTTTAAAAACTAGTTATAGTATCCACTAATGTCTTTGGAATTGTAGGATCCCTTTGTGGCTTTATTCAACTTATTTCCACAAAGGAATCTTACATTCTATTGCATATTGAACCATTAAAACCTGTTTCACGTTATAGGATAATACTTTCAAAGAAAGCTCTTTCTTCTGCATCCACTTTTTCTTACTCAAAAGATAACTTCTCCATCGTCTTTTTATAGAGGAGAAAACACCCTCTATAATTGATCGAAGATGATACACAGTAAGCCATTCTTTTTTGTCTATCCTGTATGCTCTGAATGATATGATCCATGCTGGATTACCCTTGGCTTTGCTGGTAGTATTGTCTCTGAAGTGTAGATATGGTATTCCATTTTTATCAACTATCAGTTGACAGTTTCTTCTGGAGGAATAGCTTTTATCTCCCAATGTAGCTCCAAGATCTGGAAGGTGTTTTATTAACTGTTCAAACTCTTTAGAATCATGCCGGTTCCAAGGTGTCATAGTAAAACTATGTATGACGCCTGTATCCACGTCAACGGTGATGTGTAGTTTAAGACAGTCCTTCCTTTTCTTTCTTCGTCTAACCCGTATATCATACCAGATGCTACTGTTTCCTGTTCTAAAACCGGTGCTGTCTACTGCTATGTTCATACCATGTCTTCGTAAAAACCGGGTTACTCTGTTCATTATCTTACGAATGTATTTTATTGAGAGTCTTTTCATTCCACGGTGTATAACACTATGACCTGGGATATCACTGTAGTGTTGCTTGAATGTCTCGCTTTCTTTTAGATAGGCTTCAATACCATCATATGTCTGGTTGAATCCTACTTTTAGGATACAACCAGTTGCTACCTCCTGAGGGTCATGTCCTTTACGTCCTGTTTTGTTAGGTTTCCATGGAGATGGCAGTTGTTTTACTGCTTTAATTACTGATTTGGTGTAAAGTTCATTGAAATTACGGTTTACATGGTTCACAATTTTTGGATTAATCCGCTTTTTTGCACATCCCATCTAAAAAAGGATATTCTTCATCCTCTTAATTATTTATTATGGGATGAAGCCATTATTGTAAAAACTCTTATATATGATAATAAATCCACGTTTCAAATGAAGGACAAATTATGTAGATTCTATTGTTATAAACATACAAGAGAACCATCCAATCTAAAGATTCAGAAAATGAAAAACCTTGAACTTATTGTGTTTGATATGGATGGAGTTTTAACGGATACAATTTCTTCATGGAAATACATTCATGATTATTTTAACACCTCAAATGAAAGATCTGTTGATGAATATCTCAAGGGTAATATAGACGATTCTGAATTTATTAGAAGAGATGCAGCACTTTGGATAGAAAATGGAAAACCAATAAAAAAGGAAAAGCTAATTCAAATCCTATCCAACATTCCACTTGTAACGGGAGCATCTGAATGCATTGAAAATTTAAAAAAAAGGAGAATAAAAACAGCAATTATAAGTGCAGGTCTTGATATTCTTGCAGAAGATGTTGGACAAAAACTTGGGATAGATTATGTTTATTCTAATGGAATTAAATCTGATAAAAATGGTAGACTAACAGGTAAATCTATATTGCAGGTTCGTTTAATGTATAAGGATCAAACTGTTAAGAGACTAGCACGAAAATTAGATATAAGCTTTAATAATATTGCAGCAGTTGGAAATTCTTGTTTTGATATACCAATGTTTGAAATTTCTGGTTTGAGTATAGCATTTAATCCAGGTGATGATTGTGTCAGAAAAGCAGCTGATATTGTCATAGAAGGAAAAGATTTAAGAAAAATCTTTCCACATCTTAATAAATATATTTTATAATAACAAAAAAATATTGCAAAAGTAGAGATTTTTAAATAATAGTAATAGATTACATGTGTTAACAAGTAGCCTAGGAGAATAATTAATATGAATCAAAAAAATAAAGAGAGATGTGTTCTCACAAATGTTATTGAAACTGAACTTGATATCCTTAAAAGACATATACATGTCCTTCAAACTTTACACAAAAAACAACCAATGGGGATTATTAAATTATCTGAAGTAACGAAATATCCTCAACATATGGTAAGATATTCTTTAAGGATTTTAGAACAAGATGGTTTAATTGAACCTTCACCCCAAGGTGCAATAACAACAGGAAAAGTATCTGAGACTGTTGACAGATTAAAAAATACTTTAGAAAAAATTAGTATAACAGCACAAGATATCAAAAAATCACTAAATTTATAAATAAAATTTTTTTTTGCCGAGGTAACTCAGTTGGGAGAGTGCACGGCTGAAGACCGTGATGTCGTGGGTTCAAGTCCCACTCTCGGCACTAGTTATAAAGATACAATGCCTCACAACATTTAAATACTTGAAATTTATTCCTATTTTTGTGATTTTATGCCTGATTTAACTTATAAACTAATAAAGGCAAAAGAACTTATTAAAAAAACCAAAGATATTAACTCAGCTAATAAAGAATATATTTTAAAATTTATAGATCGTATAAGTGCAGAAGGATTAAGTAAAGCTAGACAAATAAAATATATTTACAATCTTAAAACCATTTCAAAACTTTTAGATAAGGATTTTAATAAAGCTACTAAATCAGATATTGAAAAACTTTGCAGCAAAATAAACAATAGTGACTATACTGCTTGGACTAAACATGATTTTTTAGCTGAGATAAAAAGGTTTTATAGATGGTTAAAACAAACAGAAGAATATCCTCCAGAGGTTAAATGGATCAAAAACAATATGAAAAGATCAAGACGAAAACTTCCAAAGGAACTTTTAACTATTGAAGATGTAAAAGAATTAGCTGAGAATACAAATAATCTTAGAGATAGATGTTTATTGTTATTGCTTTATGAATCAGGTGCAAGAGTTGGGGAATTATTAGGTATCAAAGTTAAAGATGTTGAATTTGATAAATATGGAGCTTTAGTAAACCTATTTGGAAAAACAGGGGCTAGGAAGATAAGAGTTATTGCAAGTTCACCTGCAATAAGTAACTGGTTATTAGAACATCCAAAAAAACAATCTAAGAATTTTAAAGATAGTTATCTTTTATGTGGACTATGGGGAGTAAATAAAGGTGGAGAATTACATTATCGCCATGTCAACAAACTCTTAAAAGAATCAGGTGAAAAAGCAGGAATTGATAAACCAATGAATCCACACCATTTCCGGCATTCCAGGGCTACAGAACTTGCGAAAAAATTGACTGAAGCCCAACTCTGTCAATATCTTGGATGGGTGCAAGGTTCTCAAGAAGCATCTACTTATGTTCACCTTAGCGGCAGGGATATAGATAAAGCAATGCTAGAAATACATGGACTTGTAGAAGAAGAAAAACAAAAAGATAAATTTAAACCAATTATCTGCCCACGTTGTGGAATTAAAAATGATCCTGCTGCTAAATTCTGCAGCGGCTGCAGCCTTGGACTTGATGAAAAAAGCGTAATGGAATATGATAAAATGAAAGAAATCGCAACTAAAACAGGATATGCAATTGAAAAAGCCACTGATGATACAGAAACACTGAAAGAAATGATAGAAATAATGGCAAAAAGATTAGAAAAACTTGAAAAACAAATACAAAAATAAAAATGATTATTTATTTAATTTTAACTCATTTTTTATTTTTTCAAGGATCGGGCAAACAGCTTTCGCGAATTTATAATGTGTATTATCATTTGGATATGGTTTTAATACTATCAATGAATATTTTTTATGCCAATATAATTCCTTTTTTTGAAATTCATAAAGTAATTTACTTAATTCTTCATTTAAATTATATTTTTTTCCTTCTTTTATTATATATTCTAATGATGTGCCATCTCCAACCCATTTGAACTGAGAAGTTTCAATTATACCCATATCAAATAATTTTGATAGATCAATCTCAATACCAAATATTTTATCAATAAACATATAGGCAATTTTCTTATCCTTATTTTTAAAATTTCCCTTTTCAATTTTTTTAAATATTTCTTGTAGTTTAATAGCAGCTATCTCTGCAATTACATCTGCGAATTTCTCAGAATTTTTAATTAATTGGTTTTCTATTCGATGAAGTTTTTTATTAATTCTATATTTGTCTTTATCATCTCCAGGTAGATTCCAAAGAGTTTTAGGTATTCCATAACAAGCTACCAATTCACCACCCCAAATTTCATCAGGTAATGTATTATCAATCACTGCTTTATGTCTAATTCTTATAATATCATATAAGTCCTGTTTTATAGGAAGAAAATATACAGGTTTACCCTTTCTAACTGTTTTTTTTAATTTACCTTCTTTTATTAATGAATTTGCTATTTCAGCAGTAAATCTTCCTGATGTAAAATAAAATCTTTTAAATGGATATTGAATTGTATCTGAATTAAAATGAAATTGTTTTTCCCATTTTTTATATAATTCTTTTTTTTCCTTTGGTATTGTTGTTCCAATCTGACTCTTTGGGTGTAATAAAAATTTAAAATCTGCATAACTAAGATATTTTTCATTTGTTTCAGCAAAACATAACTTAATTACATCCCATGCTTGTTTTTTGTTTAATTTTTCAGTTTTTTTTTGGTCCATGTAATTAGTAAGTATGAAAGACATACCAACTATTTAAAAATAATGTCAGAACTCATCCTTTTTATGCCCAAAGAAAAAGTTCAAATCTCATTCACCGAAACTCAATTGATTGGACTTCGGAATGAAAGTAAACGTCTTGGATCTTCTCTTGCAAGTATTGTTAGACTTGCAGTTTCAAAATATTTTGAAGGTGAGAAATAATGCCTTCAGATTTTTTAATTTTTTTTCATCAGAAATACTTTGCTGGTACTGAAATACCAGTGTATTCTAAACAGGTTTTTTACAAATTATTGGAAGAAATAAACAAAATAGATAGATGTGATAAAAATGAAAATATGGAAACAAAACAAAGAATATAAAATTTTTAAAGGCGAATTTGGCACAACCATAATCCCACATAGAAGAAAATAAACTGCTATAATTTAGAGTTATAATAGGAAAAATCAAGGGTTAATCAAAAATTTTTATCGTTGAATTTTTCCCAATTTTAACACACACAAAAAAATAGAAAAGAGGTATAAAAAAAATGGTGAAAAAAGAAGATAAAAAAGAAAAAGAAGCAAATCAAGCTCAACAGAGTCAATCTGTTAGTGATTTTGAAAATAATAATGGTTGGACAGAACACAGCGACGGTGAAGTTGTAAAACTTGAACCAAGTGACTCTATAACAGGAATACTTATCG
>CAYFVP010000153.1:0-7983 GCA_964346655.1 uncultured Thermoplasmatales archaeon | reverse complement strand
GAAAAGAGAGTAACACCTTTTGGTAATTCAGCTAAGTTAGATGCGCCAAAAAAATATATCGGTAAAAGAGCTTATGTGATTATCTTGAAAGATTGATTATGGAATTTTGTCCCAATGTCCAAGTGAAGGATAAGTTTTTACTTCAATAATTGAACAATAAAAAGGCATACCCTCATGCAGGTCACATTCATCTGGATGATAATATGCTAAAAAACCTTTGTCTGTTGTTTTATAATCCAAATTTTTTATTAAAAAAGAGTAAACATCAAGCTGTAACTGATATGATTTATGAACATCCTCTGGTTCCTTTGACTTGGTTTTATGATCAAAAGCCACAATATTTCCATCGTTTAATTCAAAGTAATCATCTGGACGACCCCACAATATTATTCCATCGTCCATCTCAAGTTTAAGGGTTTTAGGCATATCTAATGCAAGTTTACCTTCTATCTGCCCGAGAATAATTGGTGGTAATAATCCTTGTTCTCTATATCTATCAAAATAATGTTTAATGATGCTATCCATCTTAATAGGAATAGAAGACATCGGACCAGAAGGTCTTCTAATTTTTTTAACCATCTGTAACCAGAAACATCGTGGGCAATCTTCAAGAAGATTCAAATTCGAGGGAGATAACTTAAATTCCATCAGCTTTCCTCCAATATTTTTACATATCGATTAGATTGTTTTAGTATTTCCTCTTTTTGTAGACCATTAAAAGAAAACCTGTTAATACATCAAATCCAAATTTAAATCGAGCCGTATTTAATAAACCACCAAATCAATTACTAATAAATATAATCAGATTCATTCAACCATTAAAGCTTTATAATTTAATAAATAGATATTTTGCTAAAATATTCTTAAACTAATTATCTCCTTTCACAAACTTATTCCCGATACTCCGAATACTAATGCAACTACTACGATAAAAAACATAATACCGCTTCTTTTTCCTTTTTTGTGATAGATGTTATAAATAAACAATTGTTAAGATAATATTTAAATAAATTTATTTTATTCTAATTTCAAACCTTATTTGGGGAGGAAATATATGGAAAAAAGAAATAAAATTTTAGTAATATGTATTAGTTCGGCGCTGGTGATTTCTTTTATAGTGTTTTTTCCAATTGAGAGTATAGAAGCAGTAGATGCTTATGCTGAGTTTTATCCAACGGATGATGCTTATATTCTTCATAGAAGTGGATATACGAATGTGAATCGAGGAGGCTTTGAAATCATGGAAGTTGAAAATTATTATGGTGCATCTGGTATCTGGGGAGAAGATACATTAATAAAATTTGATATATCAAGTGTTCCATCAAATACTAAAATAATATCTGCTAAATTAAATTTATATTATCACACATATCAAACAAATAATCCTGCTGGCAGAGACTTAAATATTTATAGAATAAATAGTGATTGGGATGAACTCACTGTGACATGGGATACCAAACCCGCATATGCTGGCTCTCCTACTTCTTTTGCAGAAGTTCCATCAACTACTGGTGTATGGATGAGTTGGGATGTCACAAATGATGTACAAGATTTTGTTGATGGTATAAACATAAATTACGGTTGGAAAATTTCAGATGATACCTATTGGGGAACTGTAAATATTCCTGTTACAAGCTTCCGAACAAAAGAATATGGTGATTATATTCCTTATCTTGAAATTGAGATAGCCGATATTTATGTTGATGATGATGCAGATCCAGATTGGTACGATGCTACTCATGTTAAAACTATTCAAGAAGGTATAAATAATGCTTCAGCAGGTAATACAGTTTTTGTTTATAATGGAACTTATTATGAAAATGTTGATATTACAAAGGATAAAATCAAATTAATCGGTGAAGATAAAACTTCTACGATAATAGACGCAGATAATTCAGGACATGGAATTTATGTTGGAATTAAAAGTCATAATATGGTCATTTCAAATTTTACTATTAGAAACGCTAATGGCTGTGGGATAATATTCCATGACCCAATTTCAAAAACACATGTTCAATATAATACAATTTCAGATTGTATAGTATATAATACTAAAGTAAACAGTGATTATAAATCTGGAGTAGGTATATTACTCGGTGGACATGATTCACAGATGTACGATAATGTGATAAAAAATTGTACTATTTATAATAATGATGCAACAGGTATTAGGATAATAAGAAGTGCTTATGCATACATAAATAATAACCAAATAATTGGATGTAAAGTTTACCAAAACGGTTTTAATGGATGGTATGACGAAACTGCTCGAGCAGGCATAGCAATAAACATACACTCTACACATATGACAAATACCATTATTTCAGATTGTGAAATCTATGACAATGCAGAAGATGGGATTTATCATAAGAACTATGCTTATAATATGGAAATTACCAATAATACAATCTACAATAATCCTGGAATTGGTATAAACATAACTGGAACTTCAAATACTATCACTATTTATCATAATAAATTGATAAACAATGGTCAAAATGCTAATGATGTAGGTTCAAATACATGGGATAATGGCTATCCATCTGGGGGTAACTATTGGAGCGATTATTCTGGAGTTGATAGCGACAATGACGGAATTGGTGATACTCCTTATCTTATACCAAGTGGAAGTAGCCAGGACCGTTATCCATTAGGATACTTTAAAGAACCACCAATAGCAGACTTCACATATACACTATCTAGTCCAATAAATACAGATATTATTGAATTTATTGATACCTCGACAGACAGCGACGGAACACTTGTCTCCTGGTGGTGGAACTTCGGAGATGGCTATTATTCGGATTTACAAAACCCAATACATGTCTATTATTCTATTGGAACTTATGATGTAACCCTGACTGTCACTGATAATGATGATGCATCAGATACCAAAACCGTATCAATTGAAGTAAGAAGTCCATCGCAAGAAGTTGAAACCTTAATAGAGGATATTTATGACATGGAATTACATCAAGGTCTTGAAAACAGCCTCATTCAAAAACTAATGAATGTTCTACAATCCATTGGTTATGGATGGATAGATGACGCTATAAATCAACTCAATGCTTTTATTAATCAGGTAGAAGGTCAAAGAGGAAATAAACTGACAGATGAACAAGCAGATTATCTTGTATCTGCTGCTCAAGCTATTATAGATTCATTATAAAGTCCTATCCTCTTTTTTCTTTTATTTTTATTCATGGTTTAATTAATAAAACAATCGTTGATATGTTGAAAATGAAATCAATATAAAAACAAAATAGTCTTTTTGTTACACTTGTTCTAATAATTCTTCTAAAAGTTTAAATTCAAATATTATATTACAGATTTTACAACCATAATTTTGGGGAGGTAGTATAGGTATGGTAGAAAAAAATAATGTTTTACGAAAAGGTTTGGTAATTGGAATAATATTGTTATTTGTTGGAGCAAGTGTTTTACCAAGTATGTGTGGAGATCCATCAGATCCAGGCAGTGAAATTGCCCTAGGATATTTAGGGCAGTACGAGTATAGTCTATCAAGGAAATTAGCAAGGACTTCAGATGGTACTTTGCATTGTGTTTACTTCCGTCTTGAAGGTTCTTATCATCAAATATATTATTCCTATTCCACCGATGAAGGTGAAACCTGGCATGAAAAGGCTTTAACGTCAGAAAATTATGATCAGATAAATCCAGCAATAGCTATAGATAGCAATGATTATCTACATGTAGTCTGGCAGGGTTGCCATCTTGGTTCGCCAGACCATCCACAGATTCGCTATAGGAAATATACTACAGTGTGGGGAGCCATTGTTAATATAACTACTGACACTGGTTGGACTCAGAGAGTTCCTACTATTGCTGTAGACAGTAACGACAATCTACATGTGGTATGGCAGAAAATAGATTTTATAGGTTGTACCTGGTGCTGGTATGGCTGTGGACCTCTATACCATAGTAAATACACAAATTCTTGGAGTGCACCCGTGCGAATTGGCGAAGGGGACCAATACATGGAGGAAGATCCAGCTATAGCTGTAGACGGTAATGATTATCTTCATGTGGCTTGGTCTAGTGGAGGGTATCGAAATGGAGTTTGCTGGCATTCTGCTTATAGGCGGTATACAGATTCCTGGCAGCCAGTAGAAAGTTTTGAATGTTATGCCTGTCGGCCTTCTATCGCAGTAGATAGCGAGGGAAATGTCCATTTTGTTTCCAGTTACGGGGCTTATTCATCTGCTGTAAAATATCGTAAAAGAACTGCGAGCGGCTGGGAGGATCCTGAAATTATTGCTCCAGATGCTCCAGGAGGGAGGAATCCTTCTATTGCTATAGACGGTAATGATTATTTGCATGTTGCTTGGAATGATAATGGAAATATTAAATATCGTAAAAAAACGTCATCCTGGCAAGCTACGGAAACCATAATTTCAGATACAGATTCTGTTTCCCCTAAGCTTATCTGGTCTTGGTATCCAGAGGTTAATGGCATGAGAACCAATATTCCAAAGAACGGATTTGCATTTGTTTGGAATGATGGTGATATGATTAAGTTCTATAAGAGTGCTGATTTAGAGTGGGAAAGTGGTGTAAATCAACCTCCAAATCTACCAACAAATCCACAACCGGGAAATGATGAAGCTGGTGTCAGTCTAAATCCTACTCTATCAGTTGATGTGTCAGATCCTAATGGTGATACATTAGATGTTACATTTTATGATGTAACTGATGGAAGTGTAATCGGAACGGATTATAATGTACCAAGCGGTAGTACAGCAACAACCACTTGGTCAGGACTATATCAAGGAACAACTTATTTCTGGTGTACGATAGCAAATGACGGAATTGAAAACAGACAATCATCTACTTGGTCTTTTACCACAAATCAACCACCAACAGCTTCTTTTAATGTGAATCCACCTGCAGGGCAAATAACAACTATTTTTGAATTTGATGCATTATCCTGTTCTGATATTGAAGATGATACTGCTGATCTAAAGATTCGATGGGATTGGGAAAATGATGGAATATGGGATACTGATTGGACAACTAATAAGATAACATCTCACCAATATAATCCCGAAAGTACCTATACCGTGTATGAAGTAAAACTTGCTGTAAAGGATACAGATGATTTAGATGATTACACAACGAAAGAAATAATTGTTTATTTTGATGATGGTGATGATTTGACAGAATCCATAGAATGGTGGCTTGCGAATTTGTATTTTCCTATTTTGTATTACGATTCTGCCGAAAGATGTTATCCGACCAATATGATTTATCATTTAAATAACTCTAACTTGAATCTTAGTAATCCCATTCCATTTCAAGATGACTTTCTTTTAAAATCTCCTCCTATATTACTAGATAATATTACAAATTTAACAAATCCTAAAATATCTTATTATATGGATAACATCCAAGGGGATGTAGAAGATAACAGTAATATTATCTCTCATTATGAAAATAATAAGGACATATACAAAAATGTAACATATGTTCATGTAAAAAAGGATAAATTCAAAGGCATTACATATACTGCAATTCAGTATTGGTTTTTCTATGTATTCAATGATGCTAAGAATAATCATGAAGGGGATTGGGAATTGGTTGAGGTTTTATTAGACGAAAATGAGGTTCCTGCTTATGTGGCGTGTTCCCAACATTGGGGTGGTGAGCGTAAAAAATGGGATGATATTATATTTAGATTTGGAAATCATGTGATGATTTTTGTTGCAAATGGTTCCCATGCAAATTATTTTGAACCTTTCGCTGATCCAAATCCATTTTATGGCGACATCGCCCGAGGAGATGGAAATGTATTACAAAAAGATAACATGCAACTTATTTTGCTTGGTGAAAGAAATAAACACCCCAAGACTCAAAATTGGCTTGATTATGCAGGATGTTGGGGGGATTGGAGTATAAGACCTCGATATAAGGGGCCGAAAGGACCAATGTATAGGTATAAAGGCGAGTGCTGGGATAGTCCAGCCAAATGGGCTTTACAGACAAAGCTAAAAGTATGGTTAATGTGTCCTACAAACCTCACAATAACAGATAATCAAAGCAGAAAAATTGGCATTATTGATGGTGAGTTTGTTAATGAAATACCTAGCGCTTCGGCAGATATTTTTGGAGACATAGAAATATATTACCTACCAACAGACTTGACGTATACTTATGAAGTTAAAGGACATGACTATGGTACATATAATTTTTCTATATTTAACGAATTAGCAAATATATCAATAAATGCAACCAACATCCCAATATTTCCAAATGCACTCCATCAGTATACTATCAACTGGTCGGCTCTTTCACAGGGTGAAGAAGGTGTTACTCTCCAGATAGATTCCGATGGCGATGGCGTTTTTGAAAAGACTATTACTTCAGATAATGAGCTTACCCATGATGAGTTTATGTTACAAACGGAAACCGAATTAGACATTGACCCTGACACCCTAAATATAAATAGCACTGGAAAATGGATTACATGCTACATCGAACTACCAGAAAACTATAACGTCTCTGAAATCAACATTAGTACAATACTATTGAATAATTCTATATTTGCAGAAACTCATCCTACAAACATCAGCGACTATGATAACGACAGCATACTTGACATTATGGTAAAATTCGACAGACAAGACATAATTAATATTCTTGAACTTGGAGATAGTGTAGAGATAATCGTATCAGGCAAGTTCTTTGATGAAACAAAGTTTGAAGGAGCAGATTATATCAAAGTAATATAGGATCAAAAGAAAAAAAGTCAATAAAGCTGTTAATATTTTAATTTAGAATACAAAAACCCTAAGAATGACAAAAAAATTGGAAATTGAGTGGGCTATCATGGGGGCTGCAAGATTCCTGGTTTTGTAATATACTATTGAAAATACAAAGGAATCAAAAAGAATTTTTGTAAGGAGAACATCCAGGCTTCTTCCGGTATGGAAGAAAAGGAATATCAATGAGACAACGATTATTATTGCCAGATCTATTTTCTTAACATCATAATTCTTCTTTTTTAATTTCAATGTTATATTCAGGACTCTCTCAAAAAAAGACCATAATATGCCCCTTACCAGTATTTCCTCCCTGATCGGGGCTGACAGCACCGAAGCAAAAAGGAACATTATCACAAATTCTCTGGGGATTGGTTCCACCGGCGAACCTATAAGATAAAGGAAAAACCAGCCGGCAAACCCTGATATTAATCCGGCCAGAACCCCAAGGGGTATGCTTTTCCACATATTATCGAAGGTCAGGCCAATGTCCTTAAAGGTTAATTTTCCCTTTTTCTTCAGGTAAAAGAAATAGATTATTACAGGAAAAACAGAGAAGACCCAATACCCGGAGATAAAAAACTTATTATGAATATTCAGAACAAGAATAAAGTATTGCTCAATTATTATGATACCAATAAGCATTATCAGTAGCGCTATAAATAATAAAATAACTGAAGACAATTCCTTGTCAATATCTTTTTTTAACTGTTTAGCCACAATTTTATAATTATTAAATCATCTATAAAACCTTGTAACATTACAACAAGAGCTTGGTTGAGATTCCTGGATATGTTTCCAATACTGCAAAAAATATTAAATTATATCTTTTGAAGTAGGACTTTGGGTGCAAAAATAGGATATGAGTTAAAATCGACTTAAAGAATAAAGTCTCATCCAAATGTTACGTTTAAGGTTCGATTAATTTATTAATACATAAAATAATACCTGTGAGAACCAAGATCATAATGCATACAATAAAAAAAAGATAACCTGCTATCGTTAAAAGAAATGCACCAGTATTCTAATATTCAATAAATCTTTCACTTCCAGTACTATATTCCCAGGATTTATCTTGAAAATACGCACCAAAAAAACCATTGATCCAACCCATAATAATAAATATGGTTAATATTATTAAATAAATTTGAAGTTTTTTTATTGCACTTTTACTAATATACATATTTTTTCACCTTTTTTCTTT
>CAYFVP010000152.1:0-2523 GCA_964346655.1 uncultured Thermoplasmatales archaeon | reverse complement strand
TAGATTGAACTAATAATTTAGACCAACAATTCTTCTTATGTCTTTTTCAAATGCTTGTAAACCATATCTTTGTAGCCATCCATCAAATTGATGTTCATCCTCTGAATCCAATCTAACTGCTTCAATTTGTTCTTTTGTAATTCCATACAGAAAAAATTTCGCAGGGAAATTATCTTCTATCCAATCTGCATGATTTCTTATTATATGTCCTTGCCCATTTTCTATGTTTTTTGCACCATATATATCATAATCTGCTATTCCAATAATTCGTATTTCTTTACCATCTAGATAAGTTAATGTTTCTTCTGCTTCTGACATAACTTTATGTAAATGTTCATGTCGTATCTGTCCTTGTGATGAAAAAGTGCCAACCTCATAATTAAACAATTTTGCTAATGTTGGAATCATACCTTCATGTTCGTGGAATATTAACCATAAACAATTGTCTTTTAATAAACGAACTGGGATTGTTTTTTTCCATACTTGTATCTGTTCATCTATTTTCTTTTGTGTTGGTATCAAATGATGATTACCACCACTATCAGATGAAAACAGACCATACTTCAATAAACCATCATCCTTTTTTCTTTGTAAATAACTTGTAAGTCCACCATAATGTTTTTTCTTCCATTTTTCTGGATAGTCACCCATTAACTGATAAAGTAATGTTCTAACTGGTGGTTCTATCCAACCATTATTAATCAAGTTGTTATATGATTCCATTATTTCTTTAAATAAGTCAGGATTTGTTTTCCATCTAATTTCAGTTTTTCCTCTCATGGTTCTCGACCTCGACAAGATTTTAAATACAATCTGTATTTATATATCTTGCCCTTCTCGGTCATTGGTTCAAGACCTCGACAGTCTTGTTTTTGACTGAGAAGGGTTGTTATAATAATTTAATAAGTCCTATATCCCTACCTGTTTTTAAGCATTCATCACAGATAGGGAATTTATTCTTATAACTTCCACAAATTCCACATTTCATTTATGAATCAATCCATTTTTCCAATTTTTCAGGGATATTACATAATCTTTTAAGAGAAATATTATAATATTCTTCATTAATCTCAAAACCAATAAAATGTCTACCCAACCGTTTACAAGCAACAGCAGTAGTACCACTACCCATACAATTATCCAAAACCAAATCACCCTCATCAGAATAAGTTTTAATCAAATATTCAAAAAGTTTTAATGGTTTTTGAGTAGGATGTAAATATTCTGAATTACGTTTATTTATTTTTATAATACTTATTGGGT
The DNA here is from genome assembly GCA_964346655.1 of uncultured Thermoplasmatales archaeon. Classification (GTDB taxonomy): domain Archaea; phylum Thermoplasmatota; class E2; order DHVEG-1; family DHVEG-1; genus CAYFVP01. The sequence continues at coordinate 1,260 of CAYFVP010000152.1, read as the reverse complement.
TTACTTTTCTATCATTATAATTTTTAGAATGTTTATTAATATTATGAGAAGTTATTTCTCCAGAGTTGCAAGGGTTTTTTCTTTTAGTAATTTTTTTATTAGGTCTTAAATCTTTAAATTTTCTTTGTGTATATTGTGGTACATATGTTGATTGTTTATTATAAAAGATTAAAATATTTTCGTGAACTTTCATGGGTCTTTTATATGCTAATAATGCCCCAGTTGCACATACTTTATTCCATATCAATTCATATTTAAACCAATCACGATTAGAATTAACAACATCTGTTGTATATGGTTGAGAAGCAGTTAATACAATTGTGCCATTGTTAATAATTCTTTTATATTCATTCCAAAGTTTATCAAGTGATAAAGGTTTATCCCAATCACAATCAGTAATACCATATGGAAGGTCACAAAGAATCATATCTATACTATTATCATCTATCTGTTTCATTCCTTCTATGCAATCCATATTATAGATTTTATCCAACTCCAACATATCTAAATACCTTGTTTTAATAATTTAAGACTGCTCTTCATCATATATCTCATCTATTGTTTTATTACAAATCTTACACATCACACATTCATCTGGTAAACCCATTTGTTCAAGATGCTTTTCAATATGCTCTACAAAAATATTTGGTTTATCCCTATTGTCTTTTATCTCTAAATGAGTTTGAACCCAAGCACAAGTTTCTGCAAGATAACCACTCATTTTAAGAATATCCTTCTGCATCTTTTTAATATTCTCTACTATCTCTTTTAACTTTTTTCCCTTATCAGATACCATAATATACCTCCAAATATTAAAACAATAATCGTTAAATTCTGAATGTAAAATTCACCATGACCACTAATCAACTCTGTTATTTCCATACTCTAAACCTTGTTACCGTAATTTACAGGAACAAATTTACATAAACAAGCATCAGATAAATCCTCAGTAGAATCTCTGCAACCACAATCATCCATATGGATCGTATTATGATTTTCATCTTCGGGAAAATGCCCATCATGTTTCTTAGTATACTCTAAATCTTTTTTTGATATTTTAGCACCACATTCTTCACAAATTAATATTTCTTTTTTCATATAAATACTCCTTTTAATTTACTTATGTTATTTTCTCCTGCTTTAACTTAAAAGCACAATTATAAATATATAAACCCAATTTTGGATTAACACAATTAGATAAAGCCTGAATATTATCTGATTTAATTCCATGATAAAGCTGTAAAGACTTCTTATGTTCAT
>CAYFVP010000151.1:0-3520 GCA_964346655.1 uncultured Thermoplasmatales archaeon | reverse complement strand
TGTGTTTCTTGTATTGGTTCTATTGTTTTTTCTTTTTCTTCAATTTCTTTTTCTAATTCTATTGATTCTTCTTCTGTTTTTTCGATTTCTAACTCTTTTATTGGTTCTGTTTCTTCCGGAGTTATTAGTGACTCTTGTTTTTGTTGCATTTGAGGCATTTCTTCAAATTCTTTTATTTGGTCTTTTTCAATTTGTTTTTTAAACCATTTTTGTTCTTTTATTATTTCAGGAATTTTTTTTGTAATTATTTTTTTAATTTTATCCTGTGTTTTCTTTTTTTTATCCGGTTTTAATGTTTTTTCTTCAAATTCCTTTGTTATTTGTTTTATTGTTTTTGTTTTTAATCCCTTAATCTTTTTTAGATCTTTTAGAGGTATTAATTTTAAATCATCTATGCTTTTTATTCCGTTGTCGTAGAGTAGTATTGCAGTTTGTTCATCAATATTTTCAATTTGTTCGAATGTTTTTATTTTTATTTCTTTAGAAACTTCAGGTTTTTCTGGTATTAGATATTCCTCTTTTTTTAGTTCTTCTCCTGCTTTTTCTTCAAGTGTAATAAAAATTTCTTGCCTATTTTTTTCCTCAGGAATAGTTGGATTTTCAATTTCTACTAAATCAGTTTTTTTAGGTTTTTGTTCTTCAAATGTTTCTTTTTTAGTATCTTTTAATGGTTTTTGTTTTAAGGCTTTTTCAATTTCAATAGCTATTTCATCGATTTCTTCTTCTGTTTTAGGGAAATCTTCTGCAATTTTTTCTTTAGCATCATGTTTTATTCTTTCTTTTATATCCTTAGCACTTTCGGGTTTTAGTTTTTCATCTTCAATTATTTCTATTGGGCTCCATTCTGAAGATTTTGCACTTAATTCAACAGAAAAAGGTTTAGCATCCTCCTTTTTTAATTTTTTAATTTCAATTTTATCTTCCGATAATTCATCTTCTCTAGATTTTACTTCTGTTTCGGGTATTTCTTCTTTTGGTATTTTGTTTTCCATTTTATCTTTTGGTTCTGTTTGTTCTGTGGTTGACGTTGTTTCTTGTTTTGGTGGCCATAAGGGTTTTTCTTTTACTAGTTTTTTAGTTTCAATTTCTTCTGTTACCTCTTTAAATATTGCTGTTTCTTTTTCTGGTTTTACTGTTTCTATTTTGTCTTTTTGTTCTGTTTTTTCTGGAACTGTTGATTCTTTTTTTGTTTGCCATCTAGCTTTTTCTTCTACTATTTTTTTGATTTCTTTTTCCTCTGTTACTTCTTTAAATATTGCTGTTTCTTTTTCTGGTTTTACTGCTTCTATTTTGTCTTTTGCTTCTGTTTCTTCTGTGATTGTTGGAATTTTTTCTTCAAATTTATGATGTAATTCTTGGTCTTTTTTTTCTATAATATTTACAGTATCAATATATAATGATTCAGTTTTTTTTAAAGTATTTTTTTTACTTTTTTCTTTAGATTTTATTAATTCATTTTCTAAAAATTTATCAATTTGTTTTTCAACTTCCTCAAGTTCTTTTGAATTTTCTACTTTATCTTTATTTTTATTCAAACCCCCCCTCCTATTATGAAAAAATTTACTATAAATATTTTTTTTACTTCTATTTTGCATCCACATCCCATCCACATATTCTTTGGAGTTGTTAATATCAATTATAATAATTTAATTTCCACTAATATGTTACAATTCTGGGCGCATCTCATCCAAATTATTTTTGATATACTCTATATAATATTTATATCTTTCTTAAATTAATAATTCTATCTTTTATTTCAGACAAGTTTATAATAAGTGTTTTATTTGGGAGAATATATCTTGGGCCCATAAGGTAGTCTGGATATCCTACCGGCCTTCGGAGCCGGTAACGAGGGTTCGAATCCCTCTGGGTCCGCTTTTTTTTCTTATTTTTAGATAGGTTTTATGTAAAATTTCAATTTTGACATATTTACAGGAAATGTTTATATAATATACAAAATAGAGTATAGCATATAGGAATCTGGATAAACATTATTTTCTTCCTTTCATCTTTACCATCCACCCTCCAGATTCCCCATCCCTTTTAAAAAAATGATTTTTAAAAAAGAAAAAAAGAGAAATTAAGCAAATTTACCTCTAAGCTTCCTTCTTTCAACCTTGACATCTGATGGTGCAAGTATCATTAAATTATTACCGATACCGGCAATATCCCCATTGATTTCGCCTATCATCTTTTTAAGATCACTAGTGATTCTTTTAAGAATAACTTCTTCTTCAGCGATTGGTGAAAAATCAAGAATTAATACATTACCACCATAAACATAATCTGTAAATTCCTTTAAATCCTCATATCTTTGAATCTCGCCAACCCTAACATACATTTTAGCAGTTTCAGTTTTTCCTTGAGTTTCTACATATTTTTCAAGATCTATATAGCCACCAACCTCTCCAGATTTTTTTTCACGAAAAATCTTATTAACTATTCCCATAATAAAGATCAACTCCTAGTTTACAATCTGTAAATGAAATATATAATTCTGTTTATAAACTTTTGGCGACATAATTCCAAATATTGTTTTTTATTTGGAGATAAAATAATAATTTAAAGGTTGAAAAAACGGGTGGATTATCTCCTAAATTCCTATATCATATGGTTCTTGTGCTGGATACCAATCGATTTCAAACCAAGGGATAATTCCAATACCTTGAATGGAACTCAAGATACTAATTTTACCTCTAATCAGATAAGGAATTGACCTTGGAATACCCCAAAAATTATTACTCCATTTGTTTCTCTTTAAACGAGTTATTTCATAAACGAATTTTGCGTTTCTCCATCCACTTCCTATAATGTTATTTTGTAAAATTTTATTATTACCTGCATCGTAGATATATATTCCATAAATTCTGTTGTTTGTTATATTGTTTCCAGATATTTCATTTCTATAGCTTTCTTGAAATAAAGAAATTCCATCATGTTTATTATTTGAAATTTCATTTCCTGATATTATATTATCATTAGTTAAAGCCGTAGCAATACCAACACCATTGTTTATAATTATGTTATTAGTTATTTTTGAATTTGTACAATGAATAAGATATATTCCCGCAAGATGATTAGACCTTATTATGTTATTTGAAATTATGTTTCCATGTAGATGGTAAAGCTTATATGCTTCAAAATTATAATCGACAGCAAGACCTGTTTCTTCAGAATTTTCTATAATATTAAACGATACTTCGGTATAATTTGCATAAATATTAACACTTGCATAATTACCGTATTCGGTTTTTTCATTTATTATCCTAAAACCACTAAGGGTTACTCCATCAGAAATTATGTATATAACATGTCCAATTATATTGCCATAAATTATTGTTGTTTCTTTATCTTCACCTATCAAAAATATTGATTTGTTAACAACCAAGTTTTCATAATAAGGTGAACTATCATCATAAACATAAACAGTATCACCATCAACTGCATCATCTATGGCATCTTGTATCTTTGTATAATTGCCTTCTCCTGTTCCACCTACATATAAAATATTACCATTTGT
>CAYFVP010000150.1:0-7349 GCA_964346655.1 uncultured Thermoplasmatales archaeon | reverse complement strand
TTAATCCAAAAGATTCTCTTGCACGAATTCAAAATAGGAAAAAGTTAATACCTTTTGAAAAAATTAATTTTCTGGAAAAAGTTGAAAATAACTATTTAAAACTTGCAGTAGATAAACATGTTCTAAAAATAGATGCAACAAAGACAATTGATGAATTAGTTGAAATTTGTTATAATGATATTATTTCTAAAAAAAGTTAGTTATTCCAAGTGTAAGTAAACTTTTATAATTTATTTTTTTTAGAATATTTAAATTTTTTTCAATAAGATTTTAAAAAACCAATAAAAGGACGTATTTGTCAGTTTATTTTTTGTTCAATTAAACAAGAAATTAGCCTAAATTATTAAAAAACAAATTATTTATAGGTATAAATCATTAACATGTGTTAATTAAGGGAGGCATAATGATGAGACGGAAGTTTGTATTAATAATTGGAGTGGCAATTTTTTTGTTGTTTGTAAATGTAAATTCAGTAATTGGTTATTCCGAAGGATATAATAATGAAAATGATATTTTAGAGGATTCTGAGGAAGAATCACCAATTACAGGTCTAGGTCCAGATTGGTACGAAAAACCTAGTAGTTATGAGGAGCTTGTGAGTTGGTATGAAGAACTTGAATCAAAATATCCCCAATATCTAAAACTTTACAAAGCAAATGATTTTTACGATACAGATACTGTTTATGGGGGCTATGATCTTTACTATTTAAGAATTACAAATGAAAACCTTGGTTTTGATAAACCTGAGGTATTGTTCTTGGGAGGCCCTCATGGTGATGAAACTGTTGGAACAATTGGTATGTATTGGTTTACAGACTGGCTTTTCAGAATGGTTTTTGAAGATGAAACCAACGAAGAATTTTCTAAAGATTATTTAAAATGGATACTGGATAATAGAGAGATTTACTTTGAGGTTTCTCATAACCCATATGGTTTTGATCATGGTCCACAGCGATATGATGGTCATGGTTGGGATCTTAATAGGGAAGCAGACTATGATGGTCCTGGTTCACCTACCGGAGGAATATGGGCAAGTGTTCCCGGACAAACACTTGTTGAGTTTGTTGATGACCATCTTATAAGAGTTGGATGTGATTTCCATGGTGGCGTTCGAATGATTCTTTATTCATGGGCAGATACCCATTCAGATGTAACAGGGACAAGTCCAATAACTGGGGAAACCTATCGCCATGCACCTCCAGATTTTTATTTCTATGATGCTTCTGGACTTAGAGCAGGAGACTTTATTGGAGACTATGGCGGTGATCTTGATGAAAATAATATTGGAACTATCTATGAACTTATATCTTACTCGGTCAAGGGTGGAATAGCTCCTTGGGCATATGGTGCAGATGTTGAAACAAATCCAGCAGAAGATCCTTATGTAAATGATGAACAGTTTGGTAACTATCCTGGTGCTGGAATTTTATGGACATCACCTGAAATGTCAGTAATAAAAAATCCATCAGAAAATAGCTTTGGAAATGATACAGTTCATCGATATGGAGCTGAAGTTCGTCGCTATATTCTTCATCAAACTGATCTTGCTCAACCTTATATTCAATGGCAACCTGAAACAGTTGAACATTTAACTGAAATTAAACCTGGTGAAACAGTTCCTTTTTTATGGCAAGTAAATGGGAGTTTGGTTGTTGATCATACATATATTCAATATGGCAGGAATCCAGATCCAATTAATAACCCAGAATTTACAACTGAGGATTATGATGAATATGCTGGAGAATACCTCGGTGGAACTGGATGGGATAATGCAGAAAGCGGTATAACGCAAGGTGTAACATATAGTGAAAATATAACAATAACTTCTCCGGGTACCTATTATTTTGTAGCAAAAGCACAAGTAGATCAGATTTATGCAGAGGTTCTTAAACCCGAGGTTTATGGAGATAATCCTTACTCAAGATTGATCAAAGAACGAACCGATGATAGTTATCACGAAATAATTCAAAGCAGCGACGGAACACAAGAAATAAATGGACAAATTTGGTGGTACAGCCCAATAATAGAAGTTTTGGTTACCAATAAACCACCTGACAGACCAATGCGGCCTATTGGTCCAATTGAAGGTAGCCCTGGTATAGAATATACATTTATGACTATTACTTCTGATCCTGATGATGATCAAGTGCTATATCAATGGGATTGGGGCGATGGAACATTAAGCGAATGGATAGGACCTATTGATTCGGAAGTAGAAATATTCACAAACCATACATGGAGTATTAAAGGAAACTTTGAAATTAAAGTAAAAGCAAAAGATACAGTTGGTGAGGAAGGCCCATGGTCTAGTCCGTTACCCATTGAAATACCGAGATCTAGAGTTAGGGATAGATCAGTGTTTTCAAAATTTTTAGAAAATTTTCCAATAATTGCACAATTAATTAATTATTTCAAGAATTTGGCAAATTATTTGCCAATTAATTAATTTTTTAATTAGCTATAAATTTGCCAAATATAATCTGCATTTATTATAGCCTTATAATTCATATATGATATTATCATAGTATACGCAACCTGCTTCTATTTCTATACTATATTATCTTATATACAACCCTAATTCTTTTACTATTACTTTATCATATTTCCAGTTTTAATCAATTGTTAGTAAATATAATAATATATTAGAGAAATATTAAATAAATATAATAAAAATTATAAAAACAAAACTTATTAAGAAAAATAAAAAATAGAGAAGTAGGTATATTTAGATACCAAAAACTATTGTCTGATATCCTAATTGAAAACCTATGATGGTTCTTGATATATCATCTGCATTAGAACATGTTAAACTGAATTCTATTGTTACAAATCCAAAACCTTTAATAAAACCTCCAAATCCTAAACCCCAACCACTTAAAGGTTCAATATCTTGAATAGGTCCTTCATCTTTAAAGTCGATATACTTATCAAAACTTCCCTTTAAAGAGATTGTATAGTATAAATTTTGTGCAGTTGTATCTCCAATATTTTTAATAACTACTCCAAAAGTTCTTGTCGCAAAAAGTCTAAATGAACCTAAAAAATGTACAATAAGTTCTGTTTGATCATTGCTGATATCGGCAGTTACAGACATTGAAAAAACAGGCAAAACCATCAGCATACATATAATAATTCCAATTATTTTCTTCATATTACTACCTTATTAATATGAGGAATTTAGTTTATTTAAATCCAATGTTAATGAATTTATTCAATATAATAATTTTAATAAACATTTTTCTGATTTTGACAAAAAATAAAAGGAAAAAGAAATTTATTTATCACTGATAATGAGGAAAACTAAGATTAATAGTAAAAGTCGAATCCCTCGGAAATCCTTGTTAATACTATAAAGTTACTGCATTGAAAAAACTTATTATTTTGATAATTATTTTTTTGGTAAATTTAAATAGAATTCATATAAAATTACTGTTTCATTATATTGCAAAAGATCTTGTTAATCGCAAAATTTAAAAATAAAATAATTATTGAACGAAATAGAATTTAAATCCTTTTTTCTTTATGTTTCGTTCAATTTTTCAATAATAACTATTATAGAAGCTGATATTATTTGATATCATGAGGTGAATTGGTATGATGAAAAGAAAAATTATTGTTTGTATTAGTATTGTATCTTTGTTGGTTCTTGTAGCCTCTTTTAGTGGTTGTATATCTGGTAAAAAGATCTATGAATATACTGATGCTGAATATGAAGCAGACGAAAATACTATCCTTGAAGTAAACAATATAAATGGTGTAGTTAATATTATCGGATGGGATGGAGACACAATTTTTTTAGAGATTGAAAAATTTACAAATAAAATATATGGTGAAGATGAATTTGAAAAAGTAGAAGTCAATGTCAATAAAATAGGTGATAAAATAAGTATTGAAACTGAGTATTTAGAAAATATTGCTCGTGCTCGTGTTGCAGTTAGCATGGATATCAAGGTCCCTATGTATGTTACAGTTGAATCTGTTAAAACACTCAATGGCGCCGTTTATTTGTCAAATTTAAAAGGAGATGTTCAAACAGATGTAAAAAATGGACTAATTTCTGTTTGTGGTGTAGATGGATATGTTGAAGCAAAAACAGCAAATGGAGCTGTTGTAGTCAAAGATACAACAGGTGTAAATGACATAAGTACACTTAATGGAGCTGTATATGCAGAGATACATGATTTCAAGAACGATATAGAAATCACATCAATTAACGGAGAAATGGATGTTTTTATTAATCCTGCACTCAACGCAAATTTAGATATCAAAGCTAAATCGATAGCTGGTAGTATTTCTCTCAATGACTTGTTACCATTTTTAAATATAATAAAAAATGAAAATAGGCACATAGTTGCAACACTTGGTGAAGGTGGAAATAATATATATATAAGCATTACAACTGGATTCATTGAACTTCATAAGCTTGAATAATAGAAATAATTTGAAATAACCTAATTTACTATCAATATTTTTACTTTCCTAGAAGTAAGATTGGTAGAAAACATAGCTAAAAGAAAAGTATGCTCCCATCGGGATTTGAACTGCAATTTACTAGTAAAAATTGAGGATGCCAAAGATATTTTGAGATTTATAACCTTATGAATAACAATACGTCTAGTATCAGATTTTATTTCAACAAAATTGCTAAGAAAAAAGAAAGGGTTTATTGAGATGAGAAAGAACCTGTTTTTATTCTATATCACTTGGATGTAATCTATACCTTCAAAGATAGTTTCGTCATATAGTTTACCAGTAATTGTTATCACAACATTATCACCAACTTCAAGAATTTTGATAACATCTTTTCTGTTGAATTTGACCATAAGGTCAGATATGCCATTATTATCATAGTCGCTGATGTTTGTAGGATTAGTTTCAGCAGACACAGCATCATTTAGAAGTATCGCGCTATTATTGATGTCAGTAACATTATAACCATCTGGTAGTTCAATGTAACAGGTAATCCAATTTCCAGTGCTGTTTAAGTTTAAGGTATCGGGGTCGATGTCAATGACAGTCTTTGTTTTTAAAATGAATTCGTCTTGGGTTAGCTCATTATCCGAACTAATTATCTTCTCAAAAGTGCCATCACCATCAAAATCAATCTGGATAGTAACGCCTTCTGCACCTTGAGAAAGAGAAGACCAATTAATGGAATATCGATGTATTGTATTATTTATAGTAAGGATGTCAGTTGCATTAAAGATAGCAATTTCTTCTTCTGTGATATTAATCACTGTTAAACAATATAATCCTTCATCAGTACCGGTTCCTATAACTTCGATATCGTAAGTATCATTGGGTAGGAGTATTGTAATTGAATTATTATAATAAAATGAGTTTGGAATTTCCATTCTCATTTCTCCTTTAACAATTCCTGTAATATTACTAGTTGAATTGTATACGCTTAATTCAGCTGGACAAGCTATATTCATATTAATCTCGTCGACACCATGAATTCCCCATTGGGCGAGCATTGTAAGACTTTTATGTGTTAAAGCTGATGTATAATCAACTGGGAAAGATTCATCTTCTAGTAATTGCGCTACTTTATTTTCTATTTCTCTAACTGTTTCTAAATATTCATACAATTTATCAATATTCTCTGCGACACCTTTCTTTGCGAGCTTAATTAATTTTGTTGATAAAATACCAATTTTATGCCATGTAGAAATGTGAAAGATAAGTTTTGAACCTAAATGATTAATATAGTCAGGTATCCATCCTACAACTTCCCAAAATGCGTTTTCAGAGATTCTATTTCTAGGAAGAACTATATCGACACCATAAGAATTTTTGAAGTAACCACTGTAGAAAGAGTCTAGAAAAATTTTTGCAGTGTCATAATTATAAATCCCTTCAGTATTTTCCTCTGCGATTTGCATAGCTTCTACATAGTTTAGCTTTGCAGCTTCTAATAATGCTCGTCCTCCTTCCAAAGTAAATCGTTCTGAATCGATATAATAATCCACTTGTTCTTCTATAATATCACTTAAAACACTTGAAATCAATAATGGCTGACCTAATTCAACATAAAAACAAAGGTCGATTATCATGAATATTCCAGTTTTTGCCCATATGGCGACATACTCTGCATTGGCTAAATCTTCATCTGTCTCCAGTATATTGTTTATTACATTAAGTTGTTCCGATATGCTACTCGATGATCCAACGCGTTTAAGAATATTATTAGCGCGATCTATTATCCCTATTTTTTTTGTTAACTGCTCGTTAACAACAGGGATAAAATCAGTATCGGTATAAACTTTTCTAACGTTTGGCGCTTCAGTTAAAAAAGTATGAACAGTAGGCTCCCATGTTAGGGGACTAATGTATCGTTTTAATGTAACAATATAGAACTCTTTACCCTCAACTGTAATTGCCGTCTTTTCTTGCATTTCCTGTTGAATAATTTTTGATAATAAATCCAACTGAGCTGTATAAAAATATAAGGGAGAACTAAACTCTCCCCAACCTGCTTCATTGTGAGAATTCATGTTCCAGCAATAATGTTTCCCCCATTCCAATATTCCAGATTGAAGTGAGTAAGAATCTCCCGATATAGTTATTCCAGTTGCTTGACTATCAAAGATTAATTCATTTGAATCCAAATCCCTAATATATAGTCCATATTGGTCTGCACCTGGAACACTATTCCATTTGAAAGTAGGTATAAGAGTGTAATTTTCTTCACCTGGAGAAGAACTTAGACCAGGAGTTTTAAGCATTGGTGGATTTGGAGGTTGATTTTCACCATCAGACGTTAACTTCGCAACATAAAAATCGTTCAATCCACTACTTGTCAACGTATGCGAATCGAATGTCGCGGTGGGCCCAAAATGGCCTATTATGTATGAATTACCATTGGCATCCACACAAATATCATAGCCAAAATCAGGGCTAGTTGGAACTGAATCCTTTGCCCACTGCCAGTTCCCATGCGTATCCATCTTTGCAACAAAGCCTCCACCTGTTAATGTGAAATCGCCGAAAGTCGCAGTACCCTGAAAATGGCCTATTATGTATGAATTACCATAAGCATCCACACAAATACTAGAGCTATAATCATCGTAACTTCCTCCTGCATTCTTTGCCCATTGCAAGTTCCCATGCGTATCCATCTTTGCAACAAAAACATCATTCCATCCGATGCTTATCAATGTAATGGTGCCGAAAGTCGCAGTACCCTCAATATAGCCTGTTATATATGAATTACCATAAGCATCCAGACCAATACCCCCAATTAAAATTCCACTATTTACACCTACATTCTTTGCCCATTGCCAATTCCCATGCGTATCCATCTTTGCAACAAAAACATTATTCAATCCGATGCTTGTCAATGTAAT
>CAYFVP010000149.1:0-4235 GCA_964346655.1 uncultured Thermoplasmatales archaeon | reverse complement strand
AAAATATCCCAAAATTTTTCTATATTTCTATCTATATCTATCTCGGGCATCCCATTCACCTTCTGTCCATACTCTGATAGACAGAAAAAAGATGGGATGTCTTTCTAAATTATTTTTTTTACGGGTTTTGGAAAAAATCTGTGGGTTTTAAATAATAGAAACCGAAATCTTTAATCCCCATATAAATAATTTTATGAAAAATCTAAAATTAAAAACATATGGTTTGATTTGACGACAACAAAAGATGCATCATAAAAAGCTCCGGTATTCGTGCAGAAGGGGATATTACTGATCAGGAATATATATAAAATATTTTTATAAAAAAGTATCAGATATAGGCAACTATTAATACAATTTATATTATTTGATTTTAAATCTTAATCTATACAACGATGACATAGAAACACGATTGAAATAATAAAGCTACCATTAATTGGTAATATATCGTTTGAGGTGATAAGCTGAAAGCGAAAATTTATGATTTAATTGATAGAGCATATATTAATATTGATAAAAAATATATTAAGAGAACAAAAAATTTAAGGTTAATTCCAAGTTTTATTCATAGACACGGAGGTAGAACATCTTATGCAGAATGGTGTCATGTTGTAGGTATTTTTCAAACTCTTTTATATTTACATTTAAACAAATTAGAAGATAATAATATTTTAGATGTTGGATGTGGATCAGGTTTTATGGCTATTGCATGTGAACCATATATCAGAAATAAAGGTAAATATACAGGGATAGATATAAAAAAAAGAGATATTGAATTCTGCAAGAAATACTACCCAAAAACTAATTTTGAATTTAAACATTTAAATATTAGTAATCCAGTTTATGCACCAAAGCAACCAATTGAAAAAGTAAAATGGGACATACCTAAAAATAGTATGGATATGATTACCGCTCTATCTGTATGGACTCACCTCAATGAAGATGATGCAATTTTCTATTTCTCTGAAATTGATAGAGTATTGAAACCAAAAAGTAATGCAATTGTCACTTTTTTCATATTAGATGATATTTATTATAAGACTCTCAAAAATCGAACTGATGAAATGGGAAGGTATCATAATACTAATCAAAAACTCTGGATTTTCGACAGGAATTGTTCTAAATCCAATAATTGGTTTACTACATCATGGGTTAAAAAACCAGAGAATGCAATAGCGGTGACAGAATCAGGGATACAAAGCATGATAAAAAAAACACGTTTAGTATTAATGGAAAAATACATGGGTAACTGGAAAGAAATTCCTGGTATTTTTTTTCAAGATGTTTTAATTTTCAAGAAAGAACATTGATAATTTAATAATTTAGATTAAGGGATTGGAAGTAATATTTGAAGATGAATATATTCAATAAAATATTGGGTAGATAAAAGATTCTAATAATTATTAACCTACTTAAGAATACAACTATTTCGACTTATAATTTGTATGTTTGTCTAACAAATTCATCTCATAGTTGAATTTTTCATTAACTTAACTATAAATTACCTGAGGTAAAGTTGAAATAATATTATATTATAACAAATAAATTATCTCTTAGATTTGAATAATTATTTGATAAAAAATAGATAAAAATTAAGTGTATGAAATATGATAGTTATTATTATTGGAATGCACAGAAGTGGAACATCGGCAATTGCTGGTTTACTTCATAAAAATAATATTATAATGGGTGAAGATAAAAATTTCAAGCCTAAATCAAATCCTCAAAATCCAAAGGGGTTTTATGAGAATTATCTATTTAGAAAAATAAATGATAATATTTTGCAGAAAAATAAATATGATATAAAATCTTGGGATACAAATATTCCTTTAATTAACCATAACTTTATTGATGAATTTAAAATGAAAAGATTAATAAATAAGTACATTAAAAAATACGAAAATTGGGGCTGGAAAGATCCTCGTAATTGTCTCACATTACATATCTGGTTAAGTGAAATTGATAAAATGAACAAGTTAAAAGACACAAGAATTATATATATTTTTAGAAAACCTGAGGCTGTTACAAAATCGATGTATAACCGGAAGGACACTGATTTGAAAACAGCATTTATATTGTGGAAAGTATACAATAAACGAGCATTAAAAACAATTAATGATTTCGGTGTAAACTCGTTTTTTTTCAGATATGAAGATCTTTGTGAAAACCCTGTTATAGTTTCACAAAAATTATTCAATTTTTTAGGTTTGCTTTTAGATAAAACGTCTGTTTCTAAGTTTGTTGATAAAAAATTACAACGAAGTGATAAATTAAAATTTTTAGAACATGTAGATAATGATATAATTAAAGGTGTTGAAGAAGTTGAAAATGAATTGGTTAGTTATATGAAATAGGATAATATTTATAATTTTAACAACTGATTTAACTGAAAGTAAAAACACCTGATATATCTATTTTTATATTTATAAAACATGAAATTAATTTGAATATAAAAATTGGAAGGAAGCAAGGGATAGATTTGGAAATATTATCGAACTATGTATCCAAAAATTCTAATTATTTTAAACTAGGAGTGATATCGTCAGTTAATTCATCATTAAACCAGCTCCAACCTTTTGTTTTTTTCTTTGAAATTGTAGATGCTCTTGCCATATGATTAACGTATTCTTCAAAATCAATATTAACAATTTTTTTACCTGCAAGAGCACATTGATAAAGAAAACTTGCTCCGTTATCTCCAAGTATTCTATGTTTTGATTCATTGTTTTTTTTCTTATCTAGGACATCTAAATAAAGATTCTGAAAACACATATCGTATGTGTTAAATATTTTTCTATTTACTGTTAATAAAGCGGGGTGAAGTCTTGGAAATCTTCCAAGGTATTTATCACGTATTACATTTTTTTTTCTTTTTGAAAAATGATTTACTGATAGTTTTAGAAGAATTTTTTGTATCCCCAATAAACTTTTCCGGTTGATCTTTTCATTTGAGCCAGTCAGAAATAAACCGTAAATAGATGATGGAAGCTCTGGTCTAAGAGTTAAATGAAATGGTGCATTTTGAAACAATGTTCCTATTGCTGCTAATTCATTATAATCATATCTGTTGCAAACATTTATCATATCAAGCAAATATTTGTCAGATATAAATACTATATCGCTGTCCATTAATACTACATATGCAGCTTTTGCGTATTGTTTCAAAACTTTATCCATCGATTGACCATGGAAGAGAGGTTTTGACTCTTGGATGATTTTAATTCTATCTTTATATTCATTCAATAGTTGTCTGAACTCATCATAGTTTAAATCGCACTCAGGATCTATTTGGTACGATCGCCATGTAAGATATAATTTTTTTTCTTTGGATGCTAATTGTTTTTTAACTGCTTGTGATTTATCAATTACATTTATTTTATAAGAATCAAAGTAAGGAAAACTTTCAAAAAGTTTTTTTATTTCTTTTAATTCACTTTGTCTTAATCCTAAAAAGAAGGTATAAAACTCAAAATCCTTAGGTTTAATTTTCATAAAATGTCACCTATTTAATACAATAGGAATTTGAATGCATCATTTATATTAAAATTATTTTATTTGATGTTTTATCGTTAAATAATCTCTTTAAAATTTTTTATTAGAGGAATATTTCTTGGAAAATAATTTTTAGAATTATTTATCATCCGTCCTAAAAAGATAATATTGGCTTTTCTTGCGGCGTTATAGTCTGATAAGCTATCACCTATGTATAAAACTTTTTTATTGTTATAACCATTCTCAGAAATAATTTTTTTGAAATGAATAGGTTTTATAGTAGGTGTCCCAAAAACACCTTTAAAATATTTTACCATTCTTCTCTTTGATACAACTAAATTTAATTCTTCTTGAGGTGTTCCTGAAACAATATATAAATCTATTTTTTTATGATATTTTTCTAAAAACTCTTTTGCACCTCTTACCCAATCTGAAGTAATTACTTTTTCAACAACAAGATTTGAAAAATCTTTTGCTATTTCGTTAACCTTTTCTTCAGTAATTGTTTTTTTTAAAAACTCTTCATAATAATGTTTTATCTTCTTATATCTTGAAATACCTCCATTTTCAATGTGATGTTTTACAACCTTTTTTACTATATCCTTTCCATATGATTTAAACAAATCTTCAAATGCTTTTGTTTTAACATCCATACATTCACAAAGAACACCATCAAAATCAAATAATATTGCCTGATAATTATCTATTATAAAACCTTTTTTTTTGTTCATTGAATAATTCTCCAA
>CAYFVP010000148.1:0-2821 GCA_964346655.1 uncultured Thermoplasmatales archaeon | reverse complement strand
GTGAAATTATGAGATGAATTATCTGGATATATAAAATTAGCTGTAACAATATCAATATCGCTCACGTTAGATGTAACATTAGCATTAATTGTAACATTATAACCATAACCTAAAACATCAGGAGAGAAACTAACATTTGAAATAACAGGTGGAATTATGGAACAATTATATGGATAAAGATGAAAAGAATCAGAAACTTTGGTATAATTCCAACTAGAATCACTAGAGACTATAAAATCAATCCACTGAGTGGAATTTCTTAATCTAAGGCAGAGAACATATCTACCTATATCTGTATTCTCAGGGAGAGTAAGTGTTATTGAACCGTCTTTTCCAGTTGAATTTGCAGAATAATTCATCCAACTACTGTTATAAATAGGACCAGCAGAATTATTTCTTCTAAGAGTTACATTTATCAATACTTTATCATGCGGTAGAATGGTTTTAACTGTAAAATCTGCTTTAATTGAATCAGGTAAACTATTGTTATCATCTGTATCAATAGCATTAAAGGTTGCTGATTCAAACCAGCAATCAGGATTAACACAGAAATATTTCACTATGCCCCAGGTGTAATTAAAGGTAGCATTCACGTCATTTCGATCAATATTTTTCATGCTATCACCTTCGGCGTAGTATTCTCCTGCGTGATGATGAAGGGGCCAAGGTCCCTTTTTATGAACACAAATAGTTTCGCAATCATAATTAAGGTTAAACATATCTCTTCTCCATCGGAATGCCGCTTCATCTACATTAGGTGGATCATATGCTTCTTTTTTTTGATATCCATAACCTGAATCTTCTTCTAAATTATAAATTTCTGCAATAGCATCAATTATACCTCCATCACCACACGTTTCAATATCGCTTAAAATTGTTTCTTGACCAGCACTATCTCCTTTGAAACCAAGTTGATCAGTTCCTATCCAACGTATTATCTTAAATTCATCTCCAGGATGTGTACAACTATAATGCCAAGCACCCCGCATAAGATATTCCTCACCAGTAGTAAATAAAAAAGTAAGATCATGCTTAGGTTTAATATCATAATCATTAAAATATTTAGCGATACCCAGTATAATTCCTCCACCAACACCAGAGTCACTAGGGCATTCACCCCACCAGCCATCATAACGATTGGAAATCACTACGATCTCATTATCTGGGTTATTATCAATAGTAATATTTCCTTCGACATTATAAGCATCTACCCAATTAGCTGCTTGTTCAAAGTCACCGCTAACTCTGTTACTAGATTCACCAACATGTTGAACTAAAAAATCACCTACTGTTTTATTTATTGAAAATATTTGAAGAGCCGGCCATATGTCTTTTGTAAAACCGCTCAATGGATCTTCTTCATAGTTAAAACCTCTCCATTCTCGCATGGTAGACTCCATAGAATGAGTATTATAAGATTCAGTAAAAACAATTAAACCATGGCAATAACCAAAATCACAATAGGGAGGACATAGTAACAAAAGATTATTCTGCCAAAATTCATAACAATTCTCAAATATTGATCCCCACCCATCCTTGGACTGAAACGTATCTATAATGAAAAAATCATAACTGGGCCACCATGTTTCTAAATAAGTAAAATTATGAATAAAGGTAATCGTTTCATTATCAATAGCATTAGTTGCCCTTATTAATGTCCCGTTTTCTAATTTTTCTATCACAGCTGTTAGATTATCATCACTTTTATCTATTCTGGCAACTGATGTGGTGCAATTTGTTGTATCTGCTTTATAAGGTCCCTCCACAAAATCATTATAAATGAGAACTGCCCCTGACATATTTGAAACATTTTCCAATATTTCATTGCATCCTAATTCTTCATCTATTAAAAAAATTCTGCCTTCTTGATTTTCAGGAAGAGATTGAGAATCATTAACATAGGATATATTTCCAATAATCCTATCGGTAGCTGTAACTCTTGTACAAGATACATTTAAATAATCATCAGTTGATGAACCTTCTAATATAATATTTTTCTTATCTATATCTTTACTAACTAATTTTATATCTGTAAAGATATGTTTATAATCTAAAGTAAATAGTGGAGCTCCAGGGATACTATTTCCCCATGCACTGGGCATGACAAATACCTCATTTTTTGGAAAATGTCCATCATCGGTCCAATCCCAATCGGGGTGATTTGATGTTAGATTGAAACTTATGGTTTCTATTTTATAATTACAGTTCCAAGGTAATAATGGTCTTTTCCATTTATGTGTTGCTTTACCTTTGATTTTGTTAAGATTCAGTTTTTCAACATTATCAAAATCCCATTCCTCCAATATTAACCGGATATATTCTGCTGTCCAATTATCACCAGGTGTTCCAAATGCACGACCCTTACGAATTTCACCTACCTCATATTGTTCACGGACCACATCTGCCAATTTAATAGTTGTATCCCAAACGAAGTCATAATCCAGTGATGTTTCATTTACCCATCCACCACCACCTCCTCCAGGTGTGGCTTTTACTTCAAATTCATTAGAGACAAATATAAACGTGCTCGTAGTTAATAACAGCGTTATAATTAAAACAATTTTTTTCTTCAAATTTTCTCGCCCCCAATATTTTTTTAAAATAACATAATATCATTTGTATTTAAAAATAGTGGAATAAAAGAAGTAAAATAAAAGTAAAAAAGTTGAAAAATGTAAAAAGAAAGGTTTTAGTTTATGTAATAATTCTCAACAAAAAAGCTAATAAAACAGTAATTAATCCAATTATAAAAGTTTTAAATACTATTTGTTGATTATTTTATTTATAGTTAGTCATAGGAGGTATTGTTCTGAATAAAAAC
>CAYFVP010000147.1:0-10354 GCA_964346655.1 uncultured Thermoplasmatales archaeon | reverse complement strand
ATTTCAAAATCTTTGTTTCCTTGCTTAAAGGCTCATTAACAATCTTATCTTTCAAAACCTCAAGGCTACTTACAATATCCTCTTTAACATCAACAGGTAAAACAGAATCACATTCTTTTAAACCTGTTTTATCAAATGTATAAAACGTTAAAGGAGAAGTATCTTGGTTTTTACTCAACTCATTCACTTTACTTGTATTTGTATTAATACTAATTCCACTAATAATTGGAACTATAGAAGCACCAATAATTAGAGTTATGATTACAATAACCAGCGTCTTTCTAAGCTGATTTCTTTTCATGGGCCTCCCTCTTATAACAATATTCACATCAAATTAGCAATATATAAAATCTATGCCAAACCTTATCACATAACAACTAAATATTTCACCTAAAAAGTAATTAATCCGCTGTTCGACCGTGGAATTATATATTAAATGAAATGTCGAAGAGTAGATTAATTTTTGTTTATCGGAAACTACTGAGATAAACGGGAGGAGTAGTTAAGGGTTAATTACCTATCTTTAATCTCCTTTTATCAGAAAGGCTCTGAAGTAATCTGAAAAGCTATTTTTAGTTAGATAATAATACTCTTATAAGATATAACCTAGTATTCTCTGCATTATCGGAAACATATCAAAAAATCTCAATAAGAAGGGATTAAAAGTGGCTCTGTTTCTTGACATAGTAACCGTTAGCTCACTCCATGGACCCCAAAGGTTCTCAGTATCTTTAACCCTAACAGTAATCTTATATGGCCCACTATTTTGCCAGCTATTGTGTATAATAATTTTCTCACCAGATCTATAAGGCCCAATAAAACTAGTTTTTATCCTATCACCCCAATCAATATGATAATATAATTTTCTGCCAAGTGGTGATATTGATTTAATTATGTATTCATATTCTGTTCCTGCTTTTCCATTTATAGGACCACTTATCTCTGGTCTAGATGGAGCATTGGAATCTAACTCACCAAAAGCATGGAGAATACCATAACTCAAAGAATATGCAGAACCAATATACACAGTCCCATCTTCAGCAATAGCTGGCGATGAATCAACCCAATAATGTGAAATTTTTTTCCGCCATTTTAAAGTACCATCTAACCATAGAGCAATAATTTCTCCGCCACCACAATAGAAAATGTCAATACATGATCCGAAATAAATGGTTCCATCAGCAGATATTGCAGCAGTTGAACCCCAAACTCCACTTTTATTTCCAGGATCAAAACTCCATTTCAACGTTCCATTTGGATAAATTGCTTTGAATCCATAATTCCATACACCAAAATACAGGGTTCCTTCATCATCTAGTGAAGGGCTACAACGCATACTTCCAACTTGTAATTTCCATTTCATTGTTCCATTATTTGGAAACAAAGCATAGAGATACTTATCATCTGAACCAATGTAAACAGTTCCATCGTTACCAATTGTAGGAGAGCCATGTACCCAGAATTCGGTTTTAAACTTCCATTTCAAAGTACCATTATTTGGATACAAAGCATATACATAAGTGTCATGAGAACCGGCATATACAGTTCCATCTAAACCAATCGCAGGAGAAGAATGAACCATATGGTTTGTTTTGAAATCCCATTTTAATGTTCCATTTGGATACACTGCAATTATTTTACCATTATAAGGGGGACTACGACCTGAATGTGTAAAATAGATTGTTCCTTCCTCTGCAATAGTGGGAGAAGACTCTACATAGCATTTATATCTCCATTTTATTGTACCATTTGGATTGATCGCATATAGTCCATCATTGCAAGGAACATATATAACACCGGATTCATCAATAGCAGGAGAAATACCAAATGTGCAAACAAGATTACCTAATCTTACCTTCCATTTCATAGTGCCATTTGGATAAAGCGCATAAAGATAATAAGGTAGGTCATCATAACCTCCTCCAAAATAAATAATTCCATCACTATCGATGACAATACCGCTATCTATATAATCATCCTCTGTAATAAAACACCATTTCTCATGACCAGGATTATTTGTGGTACTATAAGAGCTATGGCCTGTATGACGGTTGTCATGACCTTGCATTGGCCATGGTGAATCCATGAGATCGTCATAAGTTACTGTTTGGATGGGTTCTTTTTCGATTAGAGCAGATACGGTTGATATTTTTAAAAAATTTTGTAATTTAATTCTACATTTTTCAGAAGAATATGATTCTGGAAAATCATATTTATCAAAATAATATAAACCAAAATCATCAATAACAGTTTTAGCTAATTCTCTTCCTACTGTTTTTTTGATAGTAAATCCAATTGGTATTGGAGCTACGAATGAAAAGATGAATAAAAATATAATTCCAGTTATTAAGAGGCGTTTTACCATTTTTTATCCCTCAACAAATTGTTTTATTGTTTATTGTTATCATGAAACACGTATGCACATTTAATATAAATATTTTATTGAGCTAAGAACCATTGTGCAAAACACTCATAAAATGTGCAAAATTATACAATAAATAATAATTGTGCAAATTGACCATTTATTGTGCACCTATGTTAAGTCCTTCTAAAAAATAATTAATCCGCTGTTCGACCGTGGAATTATATATTAAATGAAATGTCGAAGAGTAGATTAATTTTTGTTTATTTGTAACTACTGAGATAAACGGGAGTAGTAGTTAAGGGTTAATTACCTATCTTTAATCTCCTTTTATCAGAAACGTTCTGATACGGTCTGAAGGGTGAATTAAAGGTAGATAATAATTAGTCTTATAGGATATAACTTAATATTCTCTGCAGTATTGGAAACATATCAAAAAATCTCATCCAATATGCTCTGGTTCTTGGAATAGTCACTTCCAATGTAGCCCAATCGTTTTCTGCACCTAAAGTCTAGTTTTTGCACCAAATATCGGATTCTTTCCCTTGCTGAAATTATTTTACCACTTATATAAGATATATTTGATAGAAAGAAAAATAAAATTTAAATACCATTTTATACTAAAGAATCCAACCAAGCTGTAATTTCAGGAAAAATCAAATTACTACTGTTATCTCCTAAAAGTAAATCAAGATGTCCATGTTTTGGGAAATGAAGGAATTTTTTATTTACACTACTAACATTTTCATATGTTTTAAAAACATCTTCCATAGGGTCGTCTGTATCTTCATCTCCAACAATGGCTAAGAAAGGTACTGTTATTTTATGTAAATTAGCTGTATAATCATATAATGTCTGTGGATCTACCCAGTGATCTCCATATAACCGTGGATGTTTACCATATATAATATCTACAAAAACTCCCGCAGGTTCATCATCACAGCTATAGAAAAATCCTTTTTTAATGTAAACTGGTGTTGTATCTTTATAGAAAATACCATTAGGTTTGTTCAGAATATTATAACGTAAAAAGAGAAGACGAAATAATGAAAGATGTAAACGACAACGACCAAAAGGATTAACAAATACTTTATTACCTATTTTAATCCCATATTTAAGATATTTATAAAATGGAAAATCCATGTAACCTCCCATTCCAGAAGATCCAGTTGTAAGAATAGCTGATAAATTCTCTTCACCAATTATTTCCGCATAAGCATATGCAAGGTATCCCCCATAGCTATGTCCCATAAAAAAGATTGTTTCATTTTCTGATTTTTCTTTAATGAATTTAACAGCTGTGACTACGTCCTTTTTGAGGAGCGTTCTATCAAAATCCCAATATCTATTTATATGCTCCCTGTCGCTTTTAAGACCAAATAACCATCCAAACCACAAATCACCATCACCATCATGTGTACGTAAATCCAACATCCATACGTCCCAACTATCGTTATTTAAAAATCGAGCGAGCGAGTGATTTACGTCCCAGTCAAATATTTTATGATTAACTCCCATACCATGTACTAGCATAATAGAAGGTCTTTTGTTTCCAACATATCGAGTTAATTTAATCTCAGATCCATCATCAGTAGATACTATATATATTTCCTTTGTATAATTATTAAGTCTATTGTGATTTTTTAACTCGATTCTATTCTCGATTGAAGAAGGTTCACAAGCTATAGCAATTGTAGATCCAATAAGGATTAGGATTATCCCAACAAGCAGAAGTTTCTTCGTTTCCTTTATCTTTGTGAGCATCTCTAAATATTAATTTATTTAATTATATATATATTTGTTGTAAGAAGAAGTTTTTGCTCCTAAAATCCATTTTTTTACTAAAAGTTCAGTTCTGAGGTCATAAGTTAAACAGCAATAATGTCTCTTCTTTTTTGTTTATTATATATAAAATTATCCTCTCTGTACCTAATGTCATATTTTTGCACCTAAAGTCGCCAAAAAATCATACTTTAGGTGCAAAGCCGCAATTAGGCAATTAGGGGCTTTGCCCTAAAATTCACGTTTGCCCTAAAATTAGGTGTTTTGACTTAAAATTCTATTTTATAAGAATAAAAAATTTTTGTAGTATTGGGAACAAATTTGGAAGACTTTGTAGGAAACTTAGAAATGGTCTGTTTATTGCTCTGTTTCTAGGTATTGTGACTGTCTTTGTTGCATTTGGACCAACTAAACCATTGGTATCTTCAGCTCTCGCTTTGATAATATAAGTTCCTTTTTCATCCCAAGTATGTTTTACTAACATATTTGTACCAGAAGGATTAAAACCAGTTGTTTCAGAGTTACCATCACCCCAGTCTATGTAATACTTAACATCATCTCCATTTGGGTCTTCTGCGTTAAATATATAATCATATTCCACTCCAGGTTTTCCACTTGGTGGACCTGTAATAGTTGGAATATGTGGATTCTGGTTTTCATTTACAATTAAATTTATATCTCCTACAAAGACAACGCAATCTGCAATAGTAGGAAATTCTGCAGATGCTAAATCAAATGATTCCTTTATAGTAAAACCTTCATCCATTTTATTAAACATAAAATCTTGCCATTCAAAAACGACATTACAACCCGGGCAGGATCCCATACCACTAAATCCAACAGTAACAGTATCTGTCATTTGTCCCTTTCTAAACTCATATGAGAAGGAACCTGGACCAGTGTATAACATACCATCGCAACTGCCAATAAATGCAAATTTCATTGGTGATCTACCGTTCATATCATTTGTAACATCTGATGAATAGTAGCTAAGTGTTCTAGTTGCCTGAAAAAGTTGATAATTTCCATGCGCCATCTCGTAGAAAAATTCATAATTTGAATTACTAACGTAGGAGGATATTGTTGCTGGGGTTGGTGCAGATATGCCTGTTGTTAAGGTACACCATCTATCGAACCAATACTCAGCATTTAGTCTATAATTTAACCATGGATCTGGGAGACTCTCATTATGGTATCCTGATAGTAAAAAGCCACTTGATGGTGCAGGTGTTCCATACCCGATTTCATATCCATAATAGTCATACATAATCGTTGTTCCATCATTATGTCTGACTTCCCAACATAACAAAGGAAATTCTTGTGACTCGTGGAAAATATAGAAACAAGTGCAATCATTATTATCCGGAAACATTACTGCTTTTTTCCAAAAATAATCCTCTGGTTCAAATAACGAATTATCAAAAGCAGGTAATAAATCGGTATTAATCTCTGTCCAACTTCTTTCATAATGCAGTATATTATGATCTTCTAAATCCATATGCAATAAGATAGAATCGTTTTTTATATAAACACTATCAATGGTATGCTCCCAATATTTTACATGTCTATTACCAATGACTTTATCAACACTAAGAATCTTATCCTCTGTCTCATCTATCTCTTGGAAGATAACTCTATTAGTATTTGAGCAATAACTTCTCACAATTCCATTCATTGATAAGAGAGTGGCAATCAACAGTATACAAACGAAAACTCCTACTATCTTTTTTTTCATCTTTTTTCTTCTTCTTTTATAAATAATAATTGTTTATATATAAGAGATTCCTTCAAAAAAATGCACAGTATAACTATTTAATTCTTAAAAGTAATCTTTCGTACAAATTAGCAAAAAACCATGTAATTATGATTAACAGACATTCTTTACAAGTCTGTGATGTATCATATTCCATCCTAATATCCCCAAATATAATCTATTCTATATTAATGCTCCGCTAACTTAAGTTGAAGAGCCAAAAAGTTTTTAGTGAGTTGAACAAAAAAATCCTAAACAACCATTTTCGTGTATTGTTTCGACTGGAATTATTCCGAGAGGAAGATTATAGGCCTCGTCTTCATACAACTAGAAAAATCTTATTTGCCTGATAGGTATGAAGATGACTGTTTTTATTTTTTCACCTTATGAACATGTACACTCCCGTCATTGAAAACCACCCATCGTAACTTCTCACCATTTTTCAGTTTGAGAATCTCAACTACTTCAGAAGGAACGGTTACCCTCCTTCTTGATCCTCGAATCGTCAAGGCAGTCTCTGTTATACATTTTACATCTTCCAACTCAACTTTCATAATAAAACCCGTTTTAATGATACAATAACTTACATAAATAATTTGTTATTATACCAATATTTTTTGTTAATTATCCTATTATCTGGTAATGTTGCATTATTAAAAATATCCCCATTTTATTTGTTCCCATGCTCTTTCATGGAAATAATAAATAATCATTTGAATGGATTGAAAAATTACCACAATGGAAGTCATTTGAAGAAGGTTACCTGTTATTAAATACGTTATAATAGCTAACATAATAATACAGATAATCCGATAACTAACTGCTTTTGCTATTGATCGTTTTCTTGTCTCGTTCATATTTATTATCCTCTGTTGGAGATAAATTAATCTCCTTAATTGATATTAGAAATAAAAGACTTTGACCAAAGTCACCAAGCCAAGTATCAATGTTAACATACCTATAGCAATCTTTAATGTCCTTGTAGGAAGTTTTTTAACGATAAATGTAGAAAACGGTACAGATAATAATGCTCCAATGATTAACGATGGTGCAATACCCCACTCTATAATTTCTGGAGAAATGGCAAAGACAATCACACCAACAACACACGTTAATCCCTCTGCAAGAGAAGTAATACCAACAGCATTATTACCATTAACACCAGAAAAAATCTGACCACCAGTGACAACAGGTCCATATCCACCACCACTCATCCCCTTATTAAACGCAGCAATTGAGCCTAGTCCAATAATCTTTTTCCATGAAAATTTATAATTTTTATTTAATGTCAATAATACAATTATTCCCATTCCTAAAACAATCACACCAATATACGTTTTCAACCATAAATTTGGGATTTTGATTGCCACAAAAACTGCAATAGTTGCTCCAATAATACTACAAGCAGCTAGTACTAGAGCAATCTTAAGATGAATCGATCCAGGTTTAAAACTAACATTACCAACTTTGTGATGTGCTAACCCTGCGGTTATACCAGTTATTAACTCAGATAACAACACACATGGTACTATGGCAAGTGGTCCAAATCCAAACAGCATCAATACAGGCGTCAATGTTGTTCCATAGCCCATGCCCAGAGTTGAATCAATAAGCTCACAGAAAAAAGCTAAGATTATCAATGCTAAGAATATTTGAACGCCTAATATTTCCACACCAAAAAGCTCAATCATTCTCTTTCCTTCTTTTCCTGACTTTAGTCATGTCACCATGTGAAACACAAAGCAATTAAAATCAACGAACACATAATTGCACCTCCAAGCAACTCACCTATCATGCGCCAATAAAATTCTTTATCTCTATTTTCAATGTGCACGATTTTCATAGTATATGATATGGCTTTCTCGATATTTAAAATTATTGGTAATTTTCCAATAATTAATGGTATTATATTGATAAAATTTTGGCAAAAATAGGTTAAAAACCAATAAAATAATGCCAAAAATGCCAAAATTTTCAGAAAAAATGCTATTTCTATTTCAAAACCTTATCAATCTTTTTCTTAACCTTCATAATCTCAAAAGATTTTACAATATATACCTCACCCAAAAAAACACCTGCACTTCGAGCGACCCTATCTTTCCTCCTACTTAAAAAACAATAGGGATACTTCTCCATTTTGGGTTACCCTTCAATCGGTCAAAAATTTCCCAGCTATTTATATCTGGTATATTAATTTCCAACAGAATGATATCTGGAACTGGATTACCTTATTCCAACAACTCAAAACATTTCTCTTCACTATCAATACAAGTAACAGAATATTTTGCAGGATAAGAATATTCTAAACCCTGCTTAATACCACCAGTTATATCTGGGTTACTATATACTATTATGATGTTTTTTACTATATTCCTCAGTAAACTCCATATATGGTGCATACATTTTTATTATATTTTTTAATTTTTTAATCAATTTATTTTGTTTCCTTATCTGAGATTTCATCATTCGCTCTTTATCAGAATCTACCATAATGCTCCTCCAAAAATTTCAAAAACTTGTTTTTCCTTATTTAAAACTTATAGATATATGTCACAAGGCATCTCCTTATAAGCTACACCGTAACTAGATGTAGCATACACTCCACAAAACACTAGATTCCTAGACCAATCAACATGAACTAAATTCTTACATTTTTTACAATATAATCGGCCTGTTGGATAATCGATATTATAATTCTCCGATATTTTGTCTAAAAACTTATGTTTATCATTAACTAAATCCTTAAACGATAAAACTTCTTTTGCCTTCATTTTTCAACCCCTTTTAAAAATGTTCATCAGGTGGTAGAGGAATAAGTCCTTTTTTCATCAGCATATTAGTTTCATTTCTGGCTTTGTTGATCATAGAACGCGATTTCTTAGTTAGCTCCTCCCAACTACATTTAATTCTTGCAATCCCTTGCTCTATGGCCTTCATTCCAACTGCTGTCGCCTCCCTAATGTATATCTCCCAATCATCCATCCTTGGGACTAGATACTCTTCATGCAGACCATTCTCTTCAGCAATTTTGGCCAACTCAAAAGATGCACTTAGACACATCTCATCGGTAATCTGGTTTGCTCGAACATCTAAAGCTCCCCTAAACACACCAGGGAAAACAAGAGAATTATTGATTTGATTAGGGAAATCTGACCTCCCCGTAGCCACAATCCGTGCACCTGCTTCCTTAGCGTCCCAGGGCCAGATCTCAGGCGTAGGGTTGGCCAATGCAAACACAATAGCATCATCAGACATTAATTTAACATCATTAGAAACAATAATCCCAGGGCCTGGTTTAGAAGCAGCAATAACTACATCGGTATCTTTCATTGCCTCTTTTATTCCACCACTTCTCTGTTCTTCATTAGTATTGTCACAAGCATTCCATTTGTAAGGATTACAATATTTATCTATTTCAATATCCTCTCTTTGCCTGTTTATTATTCCTATTGAATCACAGAAAATCATATTCTTCTTTTTTACCCCAATAGCTGCCAAAAGTCGAGATGTTGCAATGTTGGCTGTACCAGCCCCTATGAAAGACACTAAAATCTCATTTATATCTTTATTAACAATTTTTAAAGCATTAATAATTCCTGCAACAACTATAGTAGCAGTTCCTTGTTGATCATCATGCCAAACAGGGATACTTGTTTCATTTCTTAATCTATCCAATATATAGAAACACTTAGGCGCTGTTATATCCTCTAAGTTTATGCCACTAAAAGATGGCTGAATCCATTTAACTAAATTTATTATATCATTTGGGTTTTTCGTATCTAGACATATCGGATAAGCATCAACACCACCAAGATATTTGAATAATAATGCTTTACCCTCCATCACTGGAAGACCTGCTTCAGGTCCGATATCTCCTAATCCTAAAACTCTTGAACCATCTGATATTGCTGCGATTGTATTTCCTTTATTTGTATATTCAAAAACAGCATCTTTGTTTTCAGAAATCACTTTACATGGCTCTGCCACTCCTGGTGTATACCAAATAGCAAAGTCACTGAAATCTCTGATACAACATTTAGATGCAATTTCTATTTTCCCATTATAAAATGGATGCAACTCAAGAGCTCTTAATAAAGGTTTTTGCAATCTTTTAAGTTCCTTTTCCTTAGATCCATCAGACATAATATACCTCGTGGAACCCCTTTTAAAACATCACCTTAGTCGAAATGATTAACCAAATCGATTGCAAGGAAGACATCCCCTAAAGTTCTTTTCAGTAAGCAGCCAAAACCAAGCATCATCTGACTTTTTTGTATTTAACTTATTTTTTTCTTCATCTACTTTCGCCTTCATTCTCATCTATCCTTAAGACACCTTGACCTCATCTTTTGTTTTAGTCCCTTCTTTGTTCTTCGTAACCACATTCTGGACATCTTACATGCATCGTCCGATCTCTGTAGCCAATTTTTTCCATTTCTACTAGCACCCCGCATCTA